>JBAXFO010000676.1:0-3342 GCA_037139885.1 Planctomycetota bacterium | reverse complement strand
CCGAGCTCAAACGCCATGGCGTTTGAGCTCGGCGTGCCGTCGGTCGAAGGTTTGATGCGCAACCGCTACATTGGCCGCACGTTCATCGAGGGGACCAATCGCGCCGACCGCGTCCGCATGAAGTACACGCCGCTGCGCGATGTGTTGCACAACAAACGCGTGCTGCTCATCGAAGACACCATCGTCCGCAGCACCACGCTCAAGGCCCTTTTGCATCACCTGCGCGACCGGGGCGGCGCCCGCGAAATTCACGTCCGCGTCGCCTGCCCCCCCATCGTCGCCCCCTGTTTTTACGGCATCGACATGTCGACGATCGGCGAACTCTGGGCTCCCAAGTTCATGCACGGCCCCCATCTGGATGAGGCCGAGCAAAACGCCATGGCCCGCGAGCTCGGCGCCGACAGCCTCCATTATCTCCCGCTCGACGCCGTCGCCCGCTGCATCGGCCTGCCCGAAGAACGCCTGTGCCGCGGCTGCCTCACCGGCAACTATCCCACTCCCACGGGCGAACGCCTCTATCAACTCGCCCTCCGCCAATCGGAAACGGGCATCAACATGGGTCGCACGTACGAACTCGCGACTGCGACGGCGCCGCGTTGCGGGTAAGAGGAGCAGAACGATGCCCACGCCATTCGGCACGGAGGTCCGCTCGTGATTCGTTTTCTGCATGCCGCCGATCTCCATCTCGACAGCGCTTTGACCAACCTCGCTGTTTATGAAGGCGCTCCCGTCGAGCAGCTTCGCGGAGCGACTCGTCGAGCCTTGACGAACCTCGTCGATCTGGCCATCGCGTCGCGCGTCGACTTCGTTCTCCTTGCGGGAGACATTTACGACACCGACTCGCGGGATGCGGGCACGGGGCTGTTTTTCATCGGCCAGATGAGCCGGCTTTACGACGCCAAAATCCCCGTCTACATCATGGCCGGCAATCACGACGCCGCCAACAAGATGTCGCGGAAACTCCCCTACCCCGACAATGTCTTCACCTTTGCCCACGACCGCCCCGCCACGATGGCGCTCGATCGTTGCGGCGTTATCCTTCACGGCCAGAGTTACGCCGAGCAGGCCGAGCCGAACAATTTGGCGTTGACGTATCCGGGCGCGGTCAAAGGCATGTTCAACATCGGCGTGCTGCACACCGCGCTCACGGGCCGCGAAGGGCACGAACGCTACGCCCCGTGCATGGTCGAAGATCTGCTGACGCGGAACTACGACTACTGGGCTTTGGGCCATGTCCATCAGCGCGAGTCGGTCCGCGACAATGCGCATCCGCGCGTCGAGTTTCCGGGGAACGTGCAGGGCCGACATATTCGCGAGTTCGGCGCGAAGGGCTGCCTCATCGCCACGTCGAACGGCAGCGGCGCGGTGACGACCGAATTTCACCCGCTCGACGTCGTGCGCTGGAAGAAGGTCGCCGTCGACTGCGAAGGCATGACCAACCGCGAGGACGTTCATCAACAAGTCAAAATCGAACTCGAAGCCGCCCTCGCCGATGTCGGCGGCCGTATGTTGGCGGCGCGCATCGAACTCGAAGGGGCGTGTCCCGGCCATGACGCGCTGCTCGCGAAGTCGGCGCAGCTCCGCGACGAAATCCGCGCCCTTGCCCGTCCGCTCAACAACGGCGCCGTCTGGATCGAGAAGGTCGTCGTCAACACGTTTCGCCCTGTGCAGCGTGCGCAGGCGAGCCCGATCGGCGACGACGCGCTTTCGGAAATCGCCGCCGTCGCCGCCGATCTACGCGCCCAGCCGGAACGATTGCAAGAGCTTCTCGATCTCGACACGCTGAAAGCTCTCGCGGGCAAAATGCCTACGGAACTCGTCGAGGGAGACATGGCCGTGCTGCTGCGCGATCCGGTCTGGGCCAGCGGTTTGCTCGATCGCGCCCGCGCCATGCTCGTGGCCCGAGCGACGGCGAAGGGGGCGGAGCGATGAAATTGTGCGCCCTGGCTCTGCGCCGCTTCGGCCCGTTCCTCGAGCGCACGCTCGATTTCCCCGACGACGGCCGCAATCTGCACATCATCTTCGGCCCCAACGAAGCCGGTAAATCGACCGCTCTCGCCGGGTTGGGCTATTTTCTCTTCGGCTTCCCCACGCGCGGCTCTTACGATTTCCGCTACGATCTGACGGAACAACGCATCGCCGCCACGCTCGTCGATCGAGAAGGCAAGCTCTTCAGCGCCGTCCGCCGCCGCAGCACAAAGTCCCCGTTTCGCGACGCCGACGACAAGGCGACATTGCCCAACGATTGCTTGCGGCCTTTCCTCGGCGATCTCGAAAAGCCGCAGTTCGACATGCTCTTCGGCATCAACCACGCCCAACTCGTCGAAGGGGGAGCCAACATCGCCGACGGTCAGGGCAGCCTCGGTCAGGCGTTGTTCGCCGCCGGCGCGGGCGTCGCGGGCCTGGGCCGCATCAAAGACGAGCTCGACAAAAACCTCGGCGATCTGTTCAAAGCTCGCGGCGAGAAGCAACCGATCAACGAAGCTCTGAACCAGCTGCAACAAGAACGCCAACGGCTTCGAGAGAAGTCGGTCGCCATCGAAACGTTTCTCGCTCGCAAGGAACAGTTCGAAAACTCCGTGGCCGAAAAACAGCGGCGCGATGAGGAACTCGTAGCGCTCGGCCAAGACGAAAAACGCCTCACGAGTTACTTTCACGCCCAGCCGACCATCCGCAAACTCGCCGATCTCGACGCGCAACTGCGCCTTCTGCAGCACGAGCCGTGTCTGCCGGCCGATTTCGGCGATGTTTATCGCGTTACCGTCGAGCAGTTGGCCGAAGCGGAAGCCTTGCACGCCCGGCGTCTCGAAGATGTCGAGCGCGCCGAGTCGGCGCTCGCGGCCCTTCCCGCCCCCTCCCCCGCGCTCGACGACATCGACGCGGTTTTCGATATCAAGCAAACCTTCGGCGCCTATTGCAAAGCCGAAGCCGACCGCGACGCCCTCGTCGAGAACGTCCGCGACAGTCGCGCGAAAATCTCCTCGTTCCTTCGAGAATGTTTCCCCGCCGCGGAGATCACGGAAGCCGAGGCCCTGCGGTTCGCCGACGCCGAGTGCGACCGCGTCCGCTCTCTGGCGGCCGAGCGGATCGCCCTCGTTCAAGCGGTCGACCTGGCGAAAACTCGGCTCGCCGAAGTCGATGCGACGATTCGCGACCTCGACGAGCGACTGGCGCAAACGCAGTTGCCCATCCCCAGCGACGGCAGTCTCGAAGACCTCGAACGCGAGATCTTAAAAGAAGGCCGGCTCGAAACGAACTTGACCTTAAAAGTCGACGAATTTCGCCGCGAGAAGGCGGTCTCGGAACGCGACCTCGCCCTGCTGGAGCCGTGCTGGAAAGGGC
>JBAXFO010000675.1:0-3347 GCA_037139885.1 Planctomycetota bacterium | reverse complement strand
AACTGACGCGCTCAAGCAAACGCAGATTAACGACGGTTTGGATCAGGCTGCGAACGTCGTCGACGCTGCGATCGCCGAAAGCGACGTAGGTGCGTTTGCGATCCTCGTGAAGGAGACGTCGCACGGGGGCGCTGCGTAAATAATCGACGAGACATGCTTCCGTCGGCGGTTGATGGAAGTGCGTCGCCAATGAGGTCACGTCTTGCGCATCTTGAGGCAGCGTCTCGCGAAAAGCCGTAAGAACGCGGAGCACGTGGCGTTCCTCGGCCGATGCGTCGATCTCGGGCAACGGCGGCAATCGTCGCTCCTCGGCCGCGTCGCCGCCATGAAAGCGGACGAGCCAGGCGCCCGCGAGTTCGACCGCTTTCGCGTGTCCGCCGGCCGCACGCACGACCTTTTGCAATTGCTCCGCAGAGCCATGTACGCCCAGGTGCGTCAGCAAGAGGGCGGCGCTTTCGTCGTCGAGCGTGCCGAGCGACATGAGGCGGGCATGGCGGCGCGTCGCCAGCGTCGGCAGTTCGAACCGCGTCGTCATGGCGACGACGCCGGGCATCGATTCCTCGGCCAGGGTTTCGATCAACCGTCCCAGTTCCGGATGCACAAAGCGGCCGCGCCAGGCGCCTTGCTCGTGTTGGACGACCTCCGTGCCGTCGAAGACGATCGCCCAGCGTTCGGACCGAAGCCGCGCCAACAAGCGATCGACGCAAAAGCTCGCCGACACTTCCGGCGGATGGGGTAAACCTTCGGCGTATGCGTAGAGCTGCCGCAGGCACAGATCGCTTTCTTTGCCGCGATAAAAGCTCCACAAGAAGCAACCATCGAGGGCCGCGATCTCGGAACGCGAGCGCAACCAATGTTGCACGATCGCCGTCTTCCCTTGGCCGCCCGGACCGACAAACGCAACCACGCTGGCCGCACCGCCGGCGACGGCTTCGTCGAGCAACGCGAGTTCAGCGCGGCGCCCGAAGAAATGGAGCGGTTGCGAGGTGCAATGCAGGATGGCGGGCGGTCGCATCGAAATTCTCTCCCATTGGCGTCGCGAATCTCTGCCGTTGGGATTACGATCTCCATACGTCTTCGTTGAGCCCAATCCGTTTCCCCTTTTTGGTTTTCGGAGCACGCGATGTTGACTTCCCTTGTGTTCTTTCTGCTCTTGCTTGGCGATCCCGCCTCGGGCCCTGCCGTGAGCGACAAACTCAAAGACCTGAAGGCCAAAGCCATCTTCGGCGGCGACGAGGGCAAGGAGATCAACCTCCTCGAGCGAAGCAAGAAAGGGCCGGCGGTCATCATTTTCGTCCACAAACTTTCACGACCGACATTTCGCCTCCTGAAGGAGCTCGACAAGGCGGCCGCGGCGAACGACAAACTCAACGCCACGTTCGTATGGCTGACCGATGACGTCAACAAGACCGAAGAGTTTCTCAAAACCGCCAAAAACTCGCTGGCCTTTCAAACCCCCGTCGCGGTCAGTCTGGATGGCCTCGCGGGACCCAACGGTTATGGCCTGAACGATCAAGTCGATGTCACCATCGTGCTGGCGCGCGATGGTGTCGTGACGGGCAATTTCGCCTTCGTGGGTCCCAACGAAACCTCGGCCCCGAAGGTTGTCGCTGCGATGAGCGAATTGACGAAGCAGTTCAAATAACCCGTGGCAAGGGATTTGTCATGGGAGCGAACCGAGGAGAGTTTCGGCCGCTCCCGGTTCGTTCAAACGCATGACGCGCAAGGCGGCCAGGCGCATGCTTTTCAAATTCGCAACGCGGCTTTCGCCTTCGTGAAGGCGGGCGAAGAGTTGGATTTGATCGCGAATTTCGGCGTTCGAGGGGAGGTCGGTCGGCTTGATGGTCCCGCGGCAGAGTCGCCGGGCCGCTTTGCGTTTGGCGGTGAAGTACTCGGACTCCACGCGTTCGTACGTCATGAGTTCGCGTCTCTCCGCAGGAGAGCGTTGCCTTGTGGCCAAGAGAATGCCAACCACACGCCAGCGCTCTCCTGCGTGGTGAAGCCGCGAACGAATCTATTCGCGTTCGCCGTCGATCTCTTCTAAATGGGCCTGGAGTTCATCGCGTTCGCGGCGGGTGGCTTCGAGGTCGAACAGCAGATACTTGATATCGAGTTGGAGCTGATCGACGGCGTCCTGCGCGATGCGGACGAGCCGGCCTTGCAGACGGGAAAAGTGGCCGAGCTTGTCGCAAAGGGGCATCACTTTTTCGCGAAGATGCAGCGGCAGGCGATCGAGGTGCGACCGCAACTCGACGAGTTCCTGAGGAACTTCATCCTTACGCCATTCGGTGGGGATCGGGTGGGCCATGATGCGGCGACTCCTTGGATGAACCGGACGAGACGGGCAGTAGGGGATTGCCGAAAAGGGAGTTAGCAAACGTCACGCCGAACTTAACGACCCGCCGAATTATTTCCAAGTCCAGGTTTTTCGCGGCTTTTGCTCGAATTGCGGAAGCTGCCCCGTTTGCGTGGTGTAAAGATTCGGCAACAAAACTCCTCTATTCTGTTAACGCTTGGATGTGGTAGAAGCGCGGAGTCTTTCCCGAATGCCTCCATGCGGGGCGGCTCGATCCTCAGGCAAGGGGATCGAGGAGCAGAAGACAGTCGGTCGAAAGGATTCGGCGATGAGCAAGTATCCCGTGGTCGTTGGTCTCATTCTCGTGCTGGCGACGAACGCCCACGCGCAGCACATTCACCGCAACGGCTTCGAGGCGAATAAGACGGCGTGGACCCCCGGCGCCGCCAACGCGATCAACGAAGTCGTCACGCACGCCAGCACCGATCAAGGGGCTCACACCGGGCAGCGTTCGGAATATCTCCAACTCAAAGCCCAGCCGGGCGAGTTCATCTATTATCAATATCCCGTCGGCAAAGCGCCGATCTCGGAGGAACTGACGGGCGCCGTTTGGCTCAAGGCGAATCGGCCGGGCCTGCGGTTGATGGCCCGCATCATCCTGCCCAACGAACGCGATCCCAAGAACCTTGCCGCTCCCATGAGCACGCTCATCCGCGGCGACGAATATCAGAACACCGGCCGCTGGCAGAAAGTCAGCTTCAGCCGCCCGCTGTCGATCGTGCAACTCGCCAAGCAGCAACAGCAGCTCATGCAGGCGCAGCTGCAGCGGCCCGTCAATTTTACCGATGCGTATATCGACGCCTTGCTCGTCAACGTTTATGCCGGGCCGGGACCGACCGAACTGTGGATCGACGATCTCGAAATCGGCCCCGTGTTGAACGAACCGAGCGCACCCGATAAGGGCAACCCCAAGGGGACTCCGGTCGCCCGCCCCACGCAGGGCTCGGGCGGTTCCGCGAAACCCGCCGCCGAGTTCAACGGCACGCAGCTC
>JBAXFO010000674.1:0-3356 GCA_037139885.1 Planctomycetota bacterium | reverse complement strand
GCGATTTATCGCTTACGAATCGATCCGCAAACTAAATCGGGTGAAGAAGATTTCCGCCTGATGACATCCGCGTCGCGACTCTCGTTGCCTGGGGGCAGCCGCGGCGTTGTGCCGATCTTCGTCGAACGCCTCGGCTATCGCGGCCCCATCACGCTCGCGGCCAAGTTGCCCGCTGGCTACCGATTGGACGGCGCCGAGATCCGCGCGGAAGCGGATGGCGCGTTGGTCACGGTTCACCGCGATGCTTCGCCGGCTCTCGAACCCGCGCTGCTCACCTGGACCGGCAGGGCCGTGAGCGGAGCGGAGCGGACCGTCAAGATCCAGGGCCTTCCCATGGAGAGCTTGCAACCCTGGCTGGCGAATGAATTCGCGATCGCGCCGGTGACCGCCAAGGCGCCCGAGTTCCAGATCGATTGGCCGGGCCTTGCCGCCGACGCCCTGCTCCGGCCGGGCAAAAAGTTGGACCTGCCCGTGAAAGTACGCCATGCGGACGAGAAGGCGACCGTGCGTTTATCCCTACTGACCAGTCAGAATCCGCCCCTGATCAACAAACAGCCCGATGCGACCCGACAATTAAAAGCGGAAAAGGCCATCGAACTCGGGCCGAAGATCTCCGAAGGGACGGTGACATTAGTTGTCCCGGCCGCGTTGACGGGGATGACGTTCGACTTCGCCATCCTGGGCGAGTTACTCGGCGCAGACAAGAAAACCGTGCTGGCCGCGGCGACGACCCCCGTGCGCCGTCTCGAGTTGCGCTCGCCGCTGGTCGTGAAGCTGGACGGCCCGGCGCGGCGCGAAGTCACGCTGGGCCCGAAGAGCGAACCGCTTCCGTTAGCCGGCACGATCGAACGCCGCGATGATTTCAAGGGCGATGTCCTCGTGACGTTGACGGGGTTGCCCGCAGGAGCCAAAGCAGAGACCACGGTCAAGGCCGCCGAGACGGCGTTCCACCTGAAGGTCGCTCTGCCCGCCAAGCTGTCCGCGGGCGAGCTTTCGGGATTGACGCTTTTCGCGACGGCGGCCATCGATCCGCAGCAGCCCGCCGTGCGTGTGCGCAGTCGAGATGTCCCTCTCACGCTGAATGTCAAAACGGCTCCATGATCCGTTATCATTAAGGATTCGCCCATGTTCGCCGTTCGCGTCTTGATCGCCTGGCTGGCCGTAAGCTTCTCGGCGTCGGTTTTCGCCGCCGACGAACCGGGCCCCTTCACCGTCACCCCCCAGACCGTGACGCTCCGGGAGATTCGGCAACCGCAATCGCTGCAAGTGCTCGCCAGCAGCCCCGACGGCTTCTCGATCGATTTGCGTCCGCAGGCGACGTTCGCGAGCGCCGATCCCGCGATCGCGGCCGTCGACGCCACGGGTTGGATTCGCCCGCTCGCCAACGGCAAAACGCAGGTCACGGTGAAGGTCGGCGGTCAAACAAAGGTCATTGCCGTCGCGGTCGAACTCGCCGGCGCGGAGCCGCCGATGAGCTTTCGCCATGAAGTGATGCCCGTGCTCTCGCGCGGCGGCTGCAACATGGGCGCCTGCCATGGCTATTCGCTCGGCAAGAACGGTTTCAAGCTTTCGCTTCGCGGCTCCGATCCCGATCAAGATTATTTCGCCGTCACCAAAGACGCCTTCGGCCGCCGCGTGACGCCGATCTCCGCCGAGGCGAGCGCCCTCGTCGCCAAAGCTCGCGGCGACGCCCCGCATGAAGGGGGCATTCGCTTCGCCCGCGGCTCGCTCTCCGATACGATTCTCACGGCATGGATCCGCCAGGGATGCCCCAGCGACATCGCCGACAAAAACGAAGTCGTCAGCGTTCATCTTTATCCCGACAAGCTCGTGCTGCGGCCCGGCCAAACGCATCGCCTCCAGTTGATGGCTCACTATGCCGACGGCACGAAGCGCGACGTCACCCGCCTCGGCATTTTCTCGGTCAACAACTCCCAACACGCCGAAGTCGACGATGAAGGCCTCGTCACCGCGAGCGAGGCGGGCGAAACCGCGATCGTCGCCCGCTTCGAACGGACGTTCGCCGCCTGCAGCATCATCACGCTCGGCGGGGACAAAGGCTTCACCCCCGCACCCGTGCCGACGGCTCACCTCATCGATACGCCGGTCATCAACAAACTCAATCGCCTGAAACTGCGCCCCTCGGCCTTGGCCGGCGACGAAGAATTTTTACGGCGCCTGTTCCTCGACCTCATCGGCGTGCAACCGCGGCCCGACGAAATCCGCCAGTTCCTCGCCGATCGCAATCCCAAAAAGCGCGAAGCCATCGTCGACGCCTTGTTCGAGCGGCCCGAGTTCATCGACCAATGGTCGCTCAAATGGGGCGATTTGCTGCAAAACTCACGCCTCGCCGCCAGCCAGCAATCGGTCTATTTGTTTCGAGAGTTCCTCAGAGGGGCCGTCGCCTCGAACATGCCGATGGACGACTTCGCCCGCCGGCTGCTCACCGCTCAGGGGAGCGCGACCGACGACCCCGCCAGCGTCTTTCTCGCCATCAGCAAAGACACCAACGAAACGCTCGAACGAGCCACGCAAGTCTTTTGCGGCGTCCGCATGCTCTGCGCCCGCTGCCATACGCACCCCATGGAAAACTGGACCCAGGCCGACTATTACGGCCTGGCCAGCTTCTTCACCCAGGTGAGCACACGCAGCGATGGCCGCATCCCGAACGCCGTCAACGCCAAGATCGTGCAGTTCAATCCCGCCGCCCCGGTCGCCGCCAATCTGCGCACGGGCAAGGCGCAGCCGCCGCGCTTCCTCGGCGGCGCCGACCTCGCCATCGCTCCTGGCGAAGACCGACGCATCGCCTATGCCCGCTGGCTCACCGCTCCGGAAAATCCGTTTTTCGCCCGCGGCCTGGTCAATCGCATGTGGAGCTATTTCTTCCATCGGGGCATCATCGAGCCGGTGGACGACATACGCAGCACGAATCCCCCCATCAACCCCGAACTGCTCGACGCCCTGACGAAAGACTTCATCGCTTCGCGTTTCGATCTGCGACAGCTCATGCGCCGCATCGTCACCTCGGAGACTTATCAGCGCAGCAGCGTCGCCAACGACACCAACCGCCACGACGAACAAAACTTCTCGCGCGCCATTCCGCGCCGCGTCCCCGCCGAGGCCCTGCTCGATTCGCTCATCCAGGCCACCGGCGTCGCCGAATCGTTCGCCGGCATGCCCGCGGGCTTCCGTGCCGCGCAGCTTCCCGACGGCAACGTCGACAACGCCTTCCTCAAACTTTTCGGCAAACCGCTCCGCCGCGACGCCTGCGAATGCGAACGCGACAACGGCTCGAACATGCTCCAGGCCCTCCATTTCATCAACGGCAAGACGATGCTCGGCCGCTTCCAAAACCC
>JBAXFO010000673.1:0-3358 GCA_037139885.1 Planctomycetota bacterium | reverse complement strand
GCTCCTCAACAAATCCGCGGGGATTCCGATAAAGTTATGTGTAAATGACAGGCTGAGCCAGCAGGCGAAGCCCACCAAGAGATGCAGACGCCGAATCCCCACTCGCCGACCGAAATGGGGAATGCGTATGCGCCTTTCGGTGGGCTTCGCCTGCTGGCTCAACCCACCCTACAAAACACCCCATAAGTCGACTTTATGGACGGTCATCCAAAGAACGAGAAACGAGAGCAGATTGAACAGCCCGTGAAGAACCATGGCCGGAACGAGATTTTGCGTACGGTAAGTGAGCCACCCCAACACCAGCGCCAGAAGGAATAGGGGAATCGGCGTTGGCCAAGGATGGGCGAGCGCGAAGGCCATCGCGGAGCCGACGATCGCCAGGCGAGCGTTCGCGTCTTTCCAGGCAGGCCAGGCGGGGCCGAATTCGCTCCAGGGAAGCGTTCGCCGTTCATATCCCTCGGCCTCGAAAAGATTGCTGGTCCACAGATCGGGAGCGTTGGCGATGCCCGCGGGGCCATCCGTGAAAACGCGCAAGCCGCGCGTCAGCACGGGCCGATAAAGCCACAGCGCCCCGGCCGCATAAACGCCGCCGAGAAGGCAGCCGAACACAAGGGGGGCGTATTTATCCCAGCGCGGTTCGGCGTCAACCTTGGCCTTGTCGGCCGACGCGCCGGCGATCGAATTGAGAGCGAACCAGCCTATGGTGACCCAGAGCAACATGGCATGGCCGAGCAGATTCGTGCGCCGCAGCCAGCCTTGCAGAATCCCGCGAAAGAGCCATTCTTCCGCGATGGGGGCGAAGAAGACGACTTGCGCGAACAAGAAAAGCCATTCGTACCAGGCGAGCGAATCGCGAGCCAGCGCTTCAATCGGATGGGAACGGACCGGAAAGATGCGCTGCGTGAGTTCGAACGTTCCGAAGACGACCGGAATCGCGACGAAGAACGCCCCGGCCCCCAACATGACGTTCGCACGCCAACGAACCAGGCTCAGCCCGATGTCGGCGATCGTGGTGCGATTGAACCAGTAAAGCGTCGTGAAGCTTAGCGCCATCGATAACAGAAACGGCAACGGACTGATCAGATTCGCCTTGCGTTCCCGGCTGGCGTCGCTGGGCAGAAGGAGTTCGAAAAACTGCGTGTCGTTCAACATGCCGATCGCGGTGACGGCGAAAAAGATCGCGACGAAAAGTTGCAGGATGTATTGAAAGAAGACCGCCGAGCCCGACCAAAGCCCAGGACGCAGCCGCTGCATCGTCAGCAGACGGCCCGGACGCCGCCAATTGAGGGCGATGATGAGCGCCATGGCGAAGACCGCGACGATGGCGTAGGCGAGTAGGGTGCGTTCGAGTTCGTCCCGGTTCACGGTGCAGAGCCCTCATTTGACACTATGATAGAAATTTGCCGCCGCGACTTCGTCCGGCGAACGTCTCCCAGGGTCAACATGGAAACGATTCTCGACCGCATTGTGGCCAGCAAGAAAGACGAGATCCGCGCCGCCAAGGAACGCCTGCCGCTGGCGGATCTCTCGCGCCGCCTGCCCGCCGCGCCGCCTGCGCGCGATTTTCGGGCGGCTCTTCTCCATGGCCCCGGCATGGGGGTCATTGCGGAAGTGAAGAAGGCGTCGCCGTCGGCGGGCGTGATGCGGCACGATTTCGATCCGGTCGCCATCGCGCGGACGTATGAAGCCGCGGGAGCGAACTGCCTCAGCGTTTTGACCGACGAGCCCTTCTTTCAAGGCAAGCTCGAATATCTCGTCGCGATTCGCCAGGCGGTTTCGTTGCCGCTCTTGCGGAAAGATTTCGTGCTCGATGAATACCAGGTCGTCGAGGCGCGCGTCGCGGGGGCGGATGCGGTGTTGCTCATCGCGGAGATTCTCGACGATGCCCAGCTGCGAGGGTTGTTTGAAGCCATCGAGGCGCTCGGCATGCAGGCTCTCGTCGAACTCTACGATCCCGAAAATTTGCCGCGTGTGCTCGGCATCGGGGCGACGCTGGTCGGCGTCAACAACCGTGATCTGCGGAGCTTCGTCACTTCGCTGGAGCAGACGCTGTCGCTCGCGCCGCTCGTGCCGGCGGATCGTTGTCTGATCAGCGAGAGCGGCATCCGCACGGCCGACGACATGCGCCGGCTGCGGGCCGCGGGAGTCAAAGGTGTGCTGATCGGCGAGACGTTCATGCGCAGCGGCGATATCGGCCGCGACCTGCGCGAGTTGCGTGGAGGCGCTTCGTGAGCCCGGGGGAACGCTTGGCGGCATGCCTGGCCAAGCTGCCGAGCGAAGGCCGGGCGAAAGGGATCGTCGCGATTTCCGGCGGCGCCGACAGCGTCGCCCTGGCCCATCTCGTCCGCCAGCATCCCGAAACGACGATCGCGCTCGCTCACTTGAATCACCAACTGCGCGGCGCCGAGAGCGATGCCGACGAAGAGTTCGTTCGCGAACTCGCCGCCCGCTGGAGCTTGCCCGTCGCGACGGCGCGCATCGATGTCGCCGAGCGGGCTCGCGGCCGCAACCTCGAACAAACCGCCCGCACCCTTCGTTACGACTGGCTGACGCAAATCGCCCTGGAGCATCGAGCCGGCTGGATCGCCACCGCGCACACCGCCGACGACCAGGCGGAAACCGTGTTGCATCACTTCTTGCGCGGAACCGGCCTGAGCGGGCTTTCGGGAATCGCCGAGCGTTTGCCCCTGGCCGACGGCATGACTCTCGTGCGGCCGCTTCTCGACGTGCGCCGGCAGGAATTGCTGGCCATGCTGAAACGCGACGGCATCGCCTTTCGCGTCGACGCGTCGAATTTCGACACCACCATGACGCGCAATCGCTTGCGGCACGAAATCCTGCCCGTTCTCGAACGGGAGGTGAACGCAAGTCTCGTCGATGTTTTGACCCGAACGGCGACCCAGGCGCAGGAGTGTCAGGCGGCTGTCAATGCGGTCGCCCACGATTGGCTCGTCCGCGCCGAGAAGCCGCGCTCGCAACGCATTCTCGTCTTCGATCGCGCTCTCCTCGCAGCCGCCCCGCCCTTTTGGATCCGCGAGATGTTTCGCCTGGTTTGGAAACGTGAACATTGGCCGATGGGGGAGATGAACGCCGACGATTGGCGTCGGCTCGAACGGTTGGTCGACGGCCAATTGTCGCGGCACGATTTTCCCGGCGGCGTCCATGCTCGAAGCCAACGCCATGTCGTGCAAATCTGGCTCGCCGAACGTTCAGACTGACGATGTCTCCGCGCTGGCGTCCCGCTCCACTTCAACGAGATTGTCGAAAAACGTCGCCCCGCCGCCGAGGTCCGTCAGACGCGTGCTGGTGACGGCGTTGCACGTCAGGCCGTCTTTCGTGTAGGCCTTCCACCACGTAT
>JBAXFO010000672.1:0-3359 GCA_037139885.1 Planctomycetota bacterium | reverse complement strand
ATGAGGGTGTTCGCGGGCGGCGGCGTCAGGCCGTTGTTGATGCTGACGTTGCCGAACGGTCCGCCCGGAGGAACGCCTCCCGGGGGCGGCGGCGGCGGATTGGCGCCGCCGGGGCGGGGGATGTAGATGCGTGTGTTCTCGTCTTCAATGACGGGGCCCTGCAAAACGTCGGCGTTCAGAATGCAGCGGAAGACGCCGTCCATTTCGCGATCGCCCGCCAAAACAATGACGCGATACTTCGCCGTTTCGTTCGGCTTCATATTGATGGCCTGGAAGCCGAACTTGTTGGCGTTGATGTTGATCTGCGACGGTCCAGCGCCTTCGAGGATTTGCGCCAGGCCACCGGCGATTTCGCCCTGCATGCTGACGTTTTTCGCTTCATCCGTGCCGGTGTTGGTGATGACGATCTCGTAGACCGCCTTGCCGCCGACGGGCACGGGGTCTTCCAGGTCGCGCATCTCGAGCCGTAAGCCGGGCGATCCGAAGATTTCCGTATTCAGCGACTGATTGGCGGGACCGGCGTTGTCGCTGGTGACGACGAAACGCTGCTCCGCTCGCGGCGTCTTCTCCCGGCAACGGGCCACGAGTTTCAAGTCGCGCGATTGTCCCGGGGCGAGGCTGCCCAAATTCCACACGACATCGCGGCCGGAAAGTTGTCCCGATTCAGCCGTGACGAAGTCGAGTTCCGGCGGCAGTTGATTGCGCACCATCACGTTGTTCAGCGCGGCATCGCTCGGATTGGTCACGCGAATCGTAAACGTCGCATCGCGGCCAACGTACTTCTTCGTCGGGCCATCCACCTGCAAGCTCACCGTCGGTTCCGTGATGTCGAACGCATGACTGGCGCTGCTGCTCACCGTGCCGGTGGTCGCGAAGACTTGCACTTCCGCACGACCCTTCGCCTTGGCGACGACGTTCAGCACATCGGTATACGTCTGCCCCGGACCGAGCGGATTCTTGAGCGGTTGGCTGAGCGTCGTCGCGTTCGAGTTCGGCTCGACGATGCCCCCCTTGAGATCCGCCTTGAGCTGAATCGCGTTGAGGACGCCGCCGCCGGTGTTCGTGACGCGAATATTGATCGGCACCGTCTGCCCCACGGCCACGCGTTGCGGGCCATCGACGGCGACGGAGATTTTCGAATCGGCGATGTTCGTGACCACTTCCTTGCGATCGCTCTGCCCGCCGGAGCGCATGGTGAGAACGCTCGACGTCTGGCCGAGTTCCTTCGCTTTGAACGTGAGCTGGACGTTGGCCGGTTGCCCGCCGGGAGGCAAGCTGCCCAGCGTGAAGAGCATTTCGCCCATCACATTCCCCATCGGCGGCGGCACGGAACGGACGAACTCCATGCCGCGCGGCACGGGAGCCGTTAGGGTGATTCCCTCGGACGCAACCTTCCCTAAATTTTGCAGTGTCGCTGTGTAGGTGACTTCCTCATCGACCAGGGCGGCCGCGGGGCCTGTGTAAGCGAGCACGACGTTCGGCGCCAGCCATTCGACCGACGTGACGCCGCGGGCGATGACAATGCCGCTCCCTGAAGGCGCGGTCGGATCGGGGGGACGGATCACTTCGATATCGACATTGTTGATCCCCGCCGCCGGCAATTGTTCACCCAGCCGCACGAGCGTGATCCGGCCTTCCGCGTTGCCGCTGAGGTCGCTGGTGGCCACGAACTCTTGCGTCTTGTCGGGCAGGAAGTACGCGGCCGGGCCGTCCTTGATGCGGTAGCGAACGCGATAGCCGGCGAGAGGTTGTTTGGTGGTGGCGCGGGCGAGTTTGGTGACGAAGACATGTTCCGAGCCGGCGGGCTTCTGAACGGGCTGAGGGAATTCCCATATCGCGTCGACCCAGCGGATGGTTGTGTAGACTTTGTTCTTGTCCCAATCCGCGATGCCGGGGGCGTAAACCGTGACGTGCGTGTCGCCTTCGATGGCGGAACTGAGCACGCACCACGTTTGGCCCGGCCGGATCATGAAATCGTTTTGCGATTGTTTGTCGCCTCGTGTGATTCGGTTTTCATGTTTGCTCGTGTAACTGACGCCGTGCTTGTCGTTGGTCTTGTAGCCGCGGCCGGAAAGATAACCGCTTTCGTCGACTTCGAGAATGTGCCCGGCTCCTTCGATCATCCACTCGACGCGGCGGTCGCGGCGCGGTTGGCCTTTCTCGTCGTAAACCGTGGCGATGAGCACGTGCTGCGTGCGGGCTTGATTGGTGATGTCCTGCCCGTTCGAATCTTTCATGGGGCGAACTTCGAGGCGAACGGCGTACGGATCGAAATTCGCATAGTACCCAGCCCCCGGCGCCTTGGCGTGCGTCTGCACGATATCGCCGAACGGGAGAAGATAAGGGAAATAGCTCGGGTTGTGCGTGTTGCAGGCGGAGGCGCAGAGGGACAGGCACAGGAGCAGAAGCACAGTGGCTTTTCGTCCCAACCCGTTCATGACGCATCCTTGCGAGAATTCCCCGGAGCAACCGCTGCTTCATCCAGGGCGCACGGCTTCTTGCCTCTCGATTGGAGAAGATCACCGTCGTTTCATCGGGCGAAATAGCCACGTTCCCGCAAAGATTCAAGTCGAATTCGGCGCCCCGGCCCGGCAGATGTCGGCGTCTGGGGAGGTAAGGTCGAGTTTGACGGTGGGGCGGCACGTCACTTGGCGTTGAGAAGGTCCAACAAGGCCATGCTCATCGTCGCCACGCCAGTCCGCAGCGTCGGCTCGGGAACCGGGGCGAAGAAGGGCGAATGCGTCGCCGCCAGGGGAGAGCCGCCGGGGCGCTTCGCTTCGGCGATCGCTTCCGGAGCGGCGGCGCCGAGGTGGTAATAAAACGTACGAATCCCCGAGCGTGTGAACTGGCTGAAATCTTCGCCCCCCAGCGACATCGCGAGCAACGAATCGACTTCGCCATCAAGGCTTTGCTGAATGGCGGCCTTGTGGGCCGATTGCGTCGCGTCTTGGCCCCGCGCCTGCGATGCGAACAAACCCACTGCGAGCACGAAGAAAGGAAGACGCATGAACGACTCCAATCAAGACGCCAAACCCCAAACGCCCCCGGCAGGACTCGAACCTGCGACCGGCGGTTTAGAAAACCGCTGCTCTATCCACCTGAGCTACGAGGGCCGACGCAACTGCGGTCGAAGTGATTCTACGGGGCGATCCGCGAAACGAACATTCGACGGAGCCGTGGGAAGAGGTGCGCCCGATCCGATCGATGAACTGCGAGAAACCCCGTCCCTGGGATTCCGAGTGCCTTGCACCTCAGCCGAGCGCTTGAAGACAGATAACGCGAAAGGGAGAATGGTTCGCGATGACAATTCGATCCGCACCCTCAACGCCAGCGCCGCCAACCCAACACCCTATTTCCCA
>JBAXFO010000671.1:0-3362 GCA_037139885.1 Planctomycetota bacterium | reverse complement strand
GCGCCCTGAGTGCGAAGGAGGTGTTCGAACATGTCGGCCCTGTATGCGCTCCAGGTCAGACGGTCTGCGGGCGGAGTGGCGCCGAACATCTTTTCCCAACCATCGTCGCCCAAGAAATAGACCGATTGCGCGAAATAGAAGTGGGTGTATTCGTCGTGCCCCAGCCGGCCCGCCGCACCGATCGGAATCGCCTTCTTGCAGTACTTGAACCACTTCTTGACGAGTTCGTCTTTGTATTCGCCGGCAGAAAAAAGGCAGGCGATGGCTGCGGCCGTCAAAGCGGGACGTTCGCCGCCGACCGGAGCGCCGACGCCGCCACGGCCGAGGCTGTAGACAACGCCGCCGTTTGCGGTCGTCGAGTTCTTGAGATAGAGATACCCCTTTCGCATCACTTCCTTGTTCACGGGAATGCCCGCATTCTTGCAGGCTCGCAGCGCTTGCATCTGCGTGACGGTGACAGAGCCTTCGTCTTGATCGTGGCCATCGACCTTCGACGTGTAGAACCAGCCCCCTTGGGTCGATTGGGCGTTGGCGATGTATTTGCAGGCGCGGGTGAGAATATCCTTGAGCTTCTCACGGCGTTCGCGGTCCTCTTCGTCGCCGTAAACGCTCGCCAAGAACAAGGTCGCGAAACCGTGGCCATACATGTAACGGCCGGTCTCGGTCGGATGGTCGGGGTTGCCGATGAGGCCGTCGCGATTGTTGGCGCGCATGCTGCGTTCCATGCACCAGTCGGCGGCCTTGCGGATGTTCTGCGAATAAGCGCCTTCGCGGACGTTGCTGCCTTCCATCAACATCGCCAGACCGGCGAGGCCGGTCATGGAGACGGGATAGTTATCCCCGTTCGCGCCCCAGTGGCCGTCCTTGAATTGCTGCTTCTTCAAGTAATCGAGCCCCTTGCGAACCGATTCTTTGTACTTGGCCGGCAATTCGTCGGCGGAAGCCGTTGCGGCGAACACGAGTCCCAGCGCGACAGCGAGCAACTTTTTCATGTCAGCAGTCCTTCACGAACGGAGGGCGTTGGTTTCCAAGTGTGGGGACAAAGCAAGACCTTTCCGAATCAATCGCGATTGACCGGCGGCACCACCGGCAACGGTACAGGCGCCGGCGCCTGGCGAATAATCACGCCCGGCCGAATCATGATCGGCGCCCGAGGCTGATTGATCGGCAACTCGACCGCCTGGCCGGGGTTGAGTTGACTGGTCTGCGTAAGCCCCGTCGGAGCGTCGACTTTCCGGCCATCGTCGACGTAAAACTGCACCGAATACGAATGGCCGATCAGATCAATCGTCCCCTGGCGAGGATCGGTTTGCAGATTCACGAAATGCGCCAAGAAGTTGTTCAAAGCGGGACGTTGGCCAGAAACGTAGACCACTTTGCCAGATTGCTTGTGCAAAGCCACCGTGCTGGCGACCCAGGAATTCGCACCGCCTTGCAACACGCGATTATACCGCGCGGTGAACAACAAGATCGGCAACTGATCGAACTGTTCGGTCACGATCATTTGGCTTTCGATCGGCATGGCGCTGTGCCAGGCGAGTTCGCCCTTAGCGGCTTCGACCGTTTTGCGCCCCATCTTGACCGTACCCGAATTGCGATGCAAGGCAAGCACGTAGCCATTGACCGTCCGGGCGCGAACGCCGTTCTGGAAATTGTTGGTGACGACGCCGCCGCTCACCTTCGCGCCGTCCACAACGCGGTTGAGGGCAAGATAAAAACGATCCGCATCGGCAAGCAACAGCGGCTCGCGAAGGTTGTTGATGTCGTCCAGCCCGATACGTCCTTGAAGAACGCTCGTGTTCATCAACTCCGCTCCCGAAGCGACATCGAACGCCACGAAGCGACCGGCCGGATCGATCCAACCGGTCAGGTTCGGGTCTTCCGTGCCGACCAAAACGGCGCGGGCGTCAAGCGGCTTGCTCCACACATCTTTGCCCGTGAGGCAATCGTAAAGACGCAGGTTCTTTTGGTCCTTATTGACGGTCGCGGTCAAAATGCGGCGACCATCAAAGCGGATGCGAGCTTGATACTCGGCGCTGAAGGTCGGCGCATTCACCGGTTCGCCGTCGCTGGCGCGGAGCACGCGCGTCGCCGCGATCGTGCCGGCTTCGCCCACTTCGACGATGAAAATATTCTGATCGTCGCCGAAGACGCGCGACCCGGCCGGGACGCCGGTCTTTTTCCATAACACATTGCCGCGCAGCGGATCGATGACCTGCAATCCTTGACCGCTAACGATCGCCACATAATTGGCTTGCACGGAGCCGATTTGGCCGACCGGTTGGCGGGCGCGTTGCTGGCCGTTTTGGTTCCAGACGATCATTTCGAGATTTCCCTCGGCATCCGGCTGAAGCTGCGAATGACCCAGAGGGTTTTGATTGAGCGCGTTGTCGAGCAACGATTGCTGCCAAAGAACTCGGCCCTGTTCGACATCGAGGCAATAAACGGTCACGCCCACTTGCACGACCGCGAGACGGCCGATGCTTTGGAAGAAGCGATAGCGAGCGTTCGGGTTGGCGTTTTGATTGAACTGGTTCGCCTGATAAAGGTGAGCCATCTGCACGTTTTGCGGAGAACCGTTGAGCGTGAGCGGACCCCAGCGGTTTTTGCCCGTACCCAGATCGACGAACGAAAGCTTCGGCGCCTGGTTCGAAATGTTCGTCTCGAGCACGAGCCGATGACGGCGGACGAACGGCGACACCGGGCCTTCGGGATGCAAAACGTTGACCTGCACTTGCTGCTGAGCGATGGCCGGCTGCACGCCGACGCCATTGACTTCCCGCGCCGCCAGCGGAGCCTGGCTCCAGAACGCCGACGATTCTTCGAGATAGGGCAGGAGTCGTTTGTCGGCGGCCAGTTCGTCGAACAGTTCGCGGCCCGTCTTGGCGAGGCGAACTTTGTCATCGGGAAATTCCCGGGCGAGTTGACGATAATAGACCGATGCGGCCTGCATCGATTCCGCCGTGCCGCGTTTCTCTTCCAGGCGAGCCAAACCCGCGAGGGCTTTGCCGCCGGACGCGGCTTGCTTCGCGAACTCCGCGCCGCGCAATTGGTAAAGGTTCAACTCGGCTTCAAGGAAGCTGGCCTGATCGTTGCGTTCGAGAATGGTGTCGGCAAGATGCAGACGAGCCTCGCGGCCGACGGCGAAGGCGACGTCGAACATGCCGACGAACGCTCGAATGGCGTCGACATCCTTCGTCGCTTCGACGGCCTTCCATTCTTCCGTGATCTTGATTTCCAGCGGCGCACGTTGCTCGGGCGTGGCCCGGGCGAACATCGACGACACCCGGCCGCGAAGCCAAACATCGACGGGCACCTTGTGGCTCGGATCGTCCAGCGCGGCGACTCCCCCCATCTCGCGA
>JBAXFO010000670.1:0-3363 GCA_037139885.1 Planctomycetota bacterium | reverse complement strand
GTCGATTGCAGGCCGAGCGCTGCGGTCGTCGAGGCCGTCCAAGTTTCGCCGCCATAAGGGCAGCTTCGCGCGACGCTGCGGCGGAGGGCGGCCAGGTCTTTGTCCATTTGCGATGCGTTGGCCAGCGTGAGCCAATTACGCGGGTATGGCAACGGGCCGGAGGACAATTTCCCACGTAGGTTCGCATCGGCGGCGAGGCCCAATCGCATCCAACGCCCATCTTCCGCGCGAGCGACCAGGTTCGCCCGCAGCGCGTTGCGCTCGACGTATCGGCAGACGCCTAAGACCTCTGAGCAGGCGTTTTCGCTCCAGGGTGGGGGCCGCCTGTATCGGCGTACCGAGGATGGAATTGAACACGAGATACCGTTTACCGTAGAATCGTAAGAAGGCCCAATCGTCGGAGGTAGGCATGGAACTCCGCTTCTACGAAGATCCGGATACAGGCCAGCCGCACATTTTCGGACATGGCGTCACCGAACAAGAGGTCGAGGAAGTGATGCGGAGCCGTGGCGAAGACTTGCGGGCCGGCGGAAACTCGCGTCGAAAGATAGGCAAAACCATGGTGGGCCGCTGCCTGCAAGTTTTCTACGTACCTGACGAGGGCTCCGACAGCGTATTCGTGATCACCGCATACGAACCCAAGGGCAAGGCCAAGAAAGCCTTTCGCCGTCGACAACGGAGGAAACCGAAATGAGCAAGCAAAAATTCCCCCCAGGCTGGGATGAAAGTCGGGTTAAGGAACTGATCGCGCATTACGAAAGCCAAACCGAGGATGAGGAGTTCGCCGACATTGAGGCGGCGCGCGCGGATGAAAACGTGACCTTCATGGCCATTCCGATGGAACTGGTTCCTCAGGTTCGCGCCCTGCTTGCCGGTAAGAAAAGTGCGTGACGAAAACGCCGAACCACTCGTTCCAGCAGGCGGGGCCGGCATCACGGTTTCTCATGGGCAGAAGTCGCGAGCCAATTGCGCGGGTACGGCAACGGGCCGGAGGACAATTTCCCACGCAGGTTCGCATCGGCGGCGAGACCCAATCGCGACCAACGCCAATCTTCCGCGCGAGTGACCAGGTTCGCCCGCAGCGCGTTGCGCTCAGCGTATCGGCAGACGCCTAAGTCATCGTTGTCTTCCTGGATCGCAAAGGCCTTGAATCGTCCCTGGAAAGCCGCGCGGCACGTTTCCGAATTCCAAGTCCCGCAAGGTTCGCGATCGTGTATCATGACTCGGAGACGGCATCGGCGTCTCGGGGGAGCGGGAATGATGCGATGGGCGGCGATCGCGGTGGCGGCATGCCTGGCTGGGCCCTGTTGGGCGCAGGATGCGGAAGAGGCCCGGGCGCTCTTGCGGCGCGTTCGTCTCGATCCCGAAATCGAACTGGCCGACACCCTGCAGGCGTTCGATGAACCCGGCATCGCTCACCTGGCCGGGCAGGTGATGACGCTGGCCCTCCCACGCTCCGTCGCCGGTTATGAATTTCTCGCGACCGGCCTCCTCGAACGACTCGCCAACGACCGCTACGACAAAGCCCTTCACGAATATCGCACCCTTCTGCAAGAAGACGACGCCCGGCTCGCGTTGCGGCCGCTGTCCGAGATTCGCGGCACGGACACGCTGACCAGCCGCGACTCGCACGCTCTCGTGCAAGATTGGCTCGTCCGCCTGCCGCCTTCGATTTTGCAGCGCTATCGCCAACGCATCGACGCCGAAGCCGCCCGCTTGTTGAAGGAAGGGACGGCCAACCGCGATGCCGGACCGCTGCGCCGTCTCGTGCGCGACTATCGCGCGAGCGCCCAGGCCGACGCGGCGCTGGCACTGCTGGGCGATCTGGCGTTTGAGCGGGGCGATTTCGAACAGGCGCTCGATGGCTGGCGCCGGATCGCGCCGCTGCCGTCGCAGCAAGCGGCGAATCGTCGCGGACTGCCGGCGGTCGAGGTTCGCGACGGCGTCGATATACCCCGCATCCACGCCAAGCAGACGCTCGCCCTCATCTTCGCCGCCCGGCCCGAAGCGGTCCGCGAACTCGACGCCTTTCGCACGCTCTACCCCAGCCAGCGCGGAGCCTTCGCGGGCCGCAATGCGCTCTATCACGAGATCCTCGCGCACTGGCTGCACGAGATCCAGGCCCAGCCGCCGCGCGACGGCGACGATCCCTGGCCCACGCTCGCCGGCGGGCCGAGCCGCAATCGCGTGCTCCGCGGCGCGCTGAACCCTCGTCTCTGGCTGGACGGCGCGGCCTGGCGGATGCCGTTGCCGACCTTTGAACGAGACGAAGCTCCTCCGGTCTGGTTGTCGTCGCTTCGTTCGTTGACGATCGCACCGACGCCGTTTCATCCTGTCATCGCCGAGGGCCAAATTCTTCTCAACGATGGGCAGATCGTCCGATCCATGGATTTGCTGACGGGCCAACTTCGCTTCCGAGCCTCGTCGGCGGCTCCGTTTCTGCGTCGCGAAGAATTCAAAACGCCCGCCGACCTGGCGTTCGGCCTTTCCACTTCGCCCGGACGAGCGTTCGCCCGCATCGGCACGCGTCCCGGCGACCCGGAGCCGCGCCGCTTGATCGCCATCGACATCCAACCCGAAACGGAAGCGATCGATCGCGTTGTCTGGTCGGCTGATTCCAACGGGGACGACAACGAAGCGTTCTTCGAAACGGATCCGCTCGTCGTCGGCGATCGGGTTTATATCGGCACGCTGCACAAGGGAGAGCCGCATACGCCTCGTTACTTGTCGTGCTTCGATCTCGCCGGCGCCCTGTTGTGGCAGACGAAGATAGCAAATTTCGGCGACGCGACCCAACGCCGGCCTCATCGGCAGGCTCTGCTCGTGGGCGCGGGTTCGACGGTGGTTTACGCAACGCATGCGGGAACCGCGGTCGCCGTCGATGCCTGGACAGGCCGGCGCATGTGGGCGTTTCGCTATCCGAGCATCGATCGGGGGATGTCGCCGCGCGGGGCGTCGTCGTGCCTGGCCGCCGATGGACGGATCTACCTGGCGCCGGTCGATGCCGCCGGTTTGTACTGCCTCGAAGGCGAGACGGGCCGGCTCGTCTGGGAACGCCCCTGGGTGAAAGCGCCGTCGGATATTATCGTAGGCCCCGCGACGGTTTCGGAAGTCGTCGATTTGCTCGGCGTCGTCAGCGACCGCTTGATCTTCACCGATCGTTCGCGCATTCAGGCTCTCGACGCGCGGACCGGCGGCGCTCTCGAATGGCAGCAACCGGGGACGGGAACTCTGCCCGGACAGGGACGCGGTTTGCTCGCGGGATCCTGGCTGTTTTGGCCGACGGCGGATCCCGACGTTTCCTGGCGAGCCCTGACGCAGACCGACGGCGCCTTGCACGATTCCAACGCGACTCCCCAATAT
>JBAXFO010000669.1:0-3363 GCA_037139885.1 Planctomycetota bacterium | reverse complement strand
TTATCCCGCCGGGACAAGCCCGGCGGCTCACTAGACATGAACGGATAAAAAAAATCGCGGGGAGACATGATCTCCCCGCGACGGGTTACTTCAGTTCCACGGACCAGTAGGCCGAGTCGAGGAAGGTTTTCCACGACTGGTACTTGCGGTGGGTCATCTTCAAATTGAGCATCGGGCTTCGCTTCGGCTTTTCCGGTTTGCGAATGAGGCCCATGTGGGCCTGTTTCGGAGTGCGGCCGCCCTTGCGGACGTTGCATTCCACGCAGGCGCAGACGATGTTTTCCCAGCTGCTCATGCCGCCCTGGCTGCGCGGCAGGATGTGGTCGAGGCTGAGTTCCGAAGTCGGAAACTTCTTGCCGCAATATTGGCACTGGTTGCTGTCCCGGGCGAAAATATTGCGGCGGTTGAATTTCACGGACTGCTTCGGAAGCTTCTCGTAGCTCGTGAGCCGGATCACGCGCGGCGCTTGAATGTGCGAGGTGGCCGTCTTGATCCAGTCGTCTTCGTCCGACGGGAACTGCCGGTGGAACTCGCTCACTTCACGCCAGGACGTGAAATCGTACGTGAGAAACTGTCCGTCTTCCTCGGTGACGACCTCGGCCAACTCCTTGCAAAGAAGGACGAAAGCCCGCCGCACCGAGATGACGTGCACAGCCATGAACAACTTGTTGAGAACCAAAACGCTGGCTTCCAATGCCGAGCTGCCGTGTGCAATCATGGAACCTCCTCTGCGACCTTCGCCTATCGGACCCGCGAGAATCCGTTTCCCCGTGAGGTAGGACAGGAAACCATGGAGGGTGGTTCAGTTCGATCTCATCATAGCAGTTGGAATCCCCCGATTGCAAGCGGCTGACCGACTTCGTACGGAAGTTCATCAAACATTAACGAACCGATTCGGTTCGTCGCGGGCGCGGTTAGGGAGCTCGGACGGAACGCCGCTCCGCGATGGGCCACACATCCGGGTGCCGCTGGCGTCCGCGCCAACCCAATTGGTCGGCCACCCCGCAATGAATCGCTACCATGAAACTATCGCGAATCTGGAGGATCCTGCCGTGGCCAGGGAAACGATCGTGCAAGGAGGAGGCGACGCCCCCGGCGGCGAGGAACGCCAGCGCGACGCCGCGTTACGCCCTCGCTTCCTGCGCGAAGTCATCGGCCAAAAGGCGGTCGTGCAGCGGCTCAACATTGTCCTTAACGCGTGCCGGAAGCTGAAAGAACCCGTCTCCCACATCCTCTTCGACGGCCCCCCCGGTCTCGGCAAAACGACGTTCGCGACAGTTCTGCCGAACGAGCTCGGCACGACCATCCAATACACCAGCGGCCCGGCGTTGACCAAGCCGGCCGACTTGTTGCCGTTTCTCACGAACGCCACGGAGGGATCGATTCTCTTTATCGATGAGATCCATCGCATGCCCCGCGTGGTCGAAGAGTTCATTTATCCCGCGATGGAGGATTTCCGCGTCGACATCATTCTCGGCGACGGCATGAACGCCCGCACGATCTCGATGCCGCTCAAGCGTTTCACTCTTATTGGCGCAACCACGCGCAGCGGCATGCTCTCCAGCCCGATGCGGGACCGGTTCAAGATGCACGAGCATCTCGATTATTACACGGTCGATGAGCTCGCCCAGATCGTGACGATCAACGCCCAGAAGTTGAAAACGAAGATCACCCCGGAAGCCGCGTGGGAAATCGCTCGCCGCAGCCGAGGCACGCCGCGTATCGCGAATTCGCGATTGTGGTGGGCGCGAAATTTTTCAGCGAGCGAAGCCGAGGGAGAAGTGACCGCCGAGATCGCCGACCGGGCTTTGAAAATGGCGGAGGTCGACGCCGAGGGCCTGGACAAGCAGGATCGCCGTTATCTTGAGGTTCTCATTCGCGTTTTTGACGGCGGGCCGACAGGCGTGGACGCCATCGGGGCGACCATGAATCTGCCGAGCGATACATTGAGCGATGAAGTGGAACCGTATTTGCTTCGTGAACAGTTCTTAGTGCGCAGCCCGAGAGGACGTGTGGCGACGCAAAAGGCCTATCGTCATCTCGGCATTCTGCCCCCGGCGTCGCCTCCAGAGAGCAGCGAAGGCCGACTATTTTAACGCGCCGACGCAAAGACTTTCGTCAACGCGACGGATTCAATGCGAATATCCCTTCGGCATGCAATACAATGAACTTGAGTGAGAGCGGAATTTTTTTTCAGAAACCGGCACGAGATTCTCGCCGAATCGTCCTGGTTTCTCTATCTTACCGTTCGAGCGACGTCGATCTTGTTGAAGATCGCGTTAAGGCGAGCGGTGGCGTGGTCAAGGGATTTGCCGACGCTGTTTGCCTGAAGGATTTCTCTTTCTTTCCTCTAATTGGAGAGCGGCCCTGGATGTCCCGCACGCTTACCATTCTCTTTCGTCGTGATCCCAGCCGGGATCGCCAAACTGAACAGGTCAAATTCGAAGGGTACGAGATTCTTTGGCCAGACGGGCAACCGGTGGCCATTGGAGTCGAAGCCTTTTGCAAACATGGCCTGCGTTTGTTTGGCCTGGGCAAACATCTCGTCGGCTGCCACGAAAAGCTGATCAAAATGATCTGCTTTCCGCTCGAAGGCCGCGACGATGATCTCAACCGCATTCCCGGCCACCGCGTCCGCCGCTTCTACATCGAACGCCGGGGCGATTCGGGTCGCATTCACTTCCTCGATGGCACGCCCACGACCATGACTTTTGAAGTCGGTCGCGATGAGCCCTCCGTCATCGAATGGCTGGGCCTGGCGAACATCGGCGACGGTGAAACGCTCTGGTTCGACCTCGCCGCTACGGAGCTTGACGTCGTGATTCCCGCCGTGGCCCCGCGTCTTCGCCGCTCGATCCTGGAAACAGCTGCGTCGTGATCCGCTTTTCAGCGATTTCTTCAAGCAGGCCTCACGGCCTGCTTTTTTGATTGTTCGCCTGCCGCGCTCGCAAGGGAAACGGGATTCCCGTCGCCCAATCGCCGTGTTCGTGCGGGCGGACGATCGGAACGGATCGCGCCTCCTCTCAAATTCCGTCAAAGCTGTTCGGCCGACGACGAATAACATTTCAGCGACCTTTCGCAATGTCAGCGGCGAATTCTTCGCGCCGGGGAGACTTCCATGAGTCGTTGGCTTGTCGGTTCGTTTGTCGTCATGATCCTGGCCTGGATCGCCTGGGGAGCCGTGTTCATGAACGGCGCCGTCTTTCCCGAAAAGATGCCGATCCATTGGGACATCAACATGCAACCCGACGGTTGGGCTCCCGGCTCGACCGCGGCCTGGTGGCTGATGCTTTTTCCCGCCACGATCTCGGTTCTGACCGGCCTTTGCGTCCTTCTCCCCAAACTCGCGCCCGGTTCGCTGCT
>JBAXFO010000668.1:0-3366 GCA_037139885.1 Planctomycetota bacterium | reverse complement strand
GGCCCCGCCGCCATCGCCCCCTTGGCGGCATCGCGAATGTATGCCGACAGATGTTCGGCCTCCACATCCGACAGTTTGAAGTCTGGCATCCGGCTCCAGAGATAGTTTTTATGCGGGCTTTTCAGGAAGCTCTTCAGCGCCTCGCCGGGAAGCTTTTCGTTGACGACGTACAGCGGCAGCCGATCGAAGAGTTCCTCCTCCTTCGGATCGTTCACATGATGGCAGGCGACGCAGCCGAGCGTGCGGAAGATCTTCTCGCCCGCGGCGACTTCCCCCTGCGGCGGGTTCGCGGGCGCTGCCTCGCTTTTTAAAGTCATGAGATAGGCGGCGATGTCGGCGGCTTCTTGCGGGGCCGCGGCGCCATGAAGCACGGCAGGCATCGTCGCTTGCGGCCGCAATTCGCGAGGATTCTGAATCCAGCGCACCAACCAATTCACGCCGAAACGCGACCCGGCTCCTTCGAGCGATGGAGCTTGCTGTTGCAACTCGGGCATGGCGTCGTTCGTGACGGCCACTCCCGCGGGCAGTCCATGGCAGCGTTGACACTGGTGTGTCGCAAAGAGAAGCCGACCCTCGCGAAGCTGTTCCCGGGCGACGAGATCGGCATCCGTTCCTCGCGAGAAGAGAGCGTCCGGCGGCAACGGCTCGAGGTTAAAACCTTCGCCCACCCAGTTGACGCGAAAACTCGCCTCGCCCGCTGGCGGCGGCGTGAAGTCGACATCGATCTTGTTGTACCCGCGCGCCAACTCGATCGTATCGCTGAGCGCCGACGTCTCATTCGCGGCCTTTAACACGCTCTTGTCGTTGACGCTCAAACGCGCCGAGCCACGCGCGCTCAACTGAAATTGATATTCCTGCCGGATCGGGGCTTTCACATACCCGGTCAAACGCACGCGATACTCGGCGCCCGGCGGAACGAACGGCGAGGGAGCGGCGCCGGCGGGCAAGAAGAAGGCCGCCAAGCGCACGCGGCGTACATCGTCCACCGCGGCGCCCGCCTCGTTCATGAAGCGAAGCGTGAGCCCCGGCTTGAGGATGGCTTGTTCGGTCTTGGGAAGTTTCCCCGGCTTGAACGGTTCGCCGGTTTGTGACCAGACGGCGCACGAAAGGAGAGCGAGAACGCTCACGGTCAAAAGAGTACGCACCATGGATCGAAAGCACCGAAAGTTAGCCTGCCCCGTTCGGCCTAAAAAACGGGGCGAAAGAAGCAAGCGGATTCCCGATCATTGTACCGGAGGAGTTTCTTTTGGTCGCCATTGCTTCCAGACAACCAGCAGCACGACCAGCGCTATGATCGGCGCCAGCGAGACGAGCGTCATCGGCAAGACGTACGATTTGGTTCGTTCGATGTACGACCCGGCCATGCCTTGCATTTGCGCGGTGACCATCCATGTGGTGAAGCCGAGGCTGCCGGAGATTTTGCCTTGATGCTTCCCCGAGAGGTCTTGCGAGAACGCATAGTAGTTTGGATACAATCCCAGGGCCGCGGCTCCGACGAACAAGAGCAGGGCGAACAAGATCGGCCCCGACGGCGCCACGGCCGCAGCCGCCCCGAGCGAAACGCAAGCCGCACAGATCGCATAGAGAAACGTCCGGCTCCAATGAACGTCCCAGCCGCGCGTCACCAGCCAGCGCGCCAAGTAGCCGACGCCGATGCAACCGACGTCGGCGGCCAAGTAATAGCCGGCGGTGAAGTAGTTGATGGTGCTCGATTCGTAATGATGAACGTCGCGCAAAAACTGCGTCAACCATGCCCGGAAGAAGTGCCACGGCAGATTGATGGCGATGACCATGCACGCACAAACGATGAAACGCCGCCAAAAGATCGCGCCCGGCAGAGGCACAGCGGGGGTGACCACAATGCCGGCTTCCTCGGTCACGGCCGCCGGTTGCGTGAGGTCGTTGGGGCGCATGAGCAGGAACCACGGCACGAGCCAGCCGATGCCGATAAAGCCGATGACCATGAACGGAAGACGCCAGGTTCCCGGTTCGGGGGTCACCAGAAGTTGCACGACGATGGGCGTGATAATCGCTCCGAAGGCCGTGCCGCTCTGCAGAATGCTGTTGCCGAGCGATCGTTCGGCACGGGTCAAGAGTCGACCGGTCGCGACCAGGGAGAACGGCACCTGCCCCGCCTCGAAAAACGCCAGGCCGACCCGGCAGACGTAGAAGCCCATCAGCGCCTGTTCGCGTTTGTCCTCGCCCCCCAGCCAGGCGCCGATCTCTACCGCATAGGCGGCGCTGAACCCCATGATCGACCAGAGCACGAGCACCAGCGGATAGACGAAATAGATGCGCGCCCGATCGGCCAGGAAACCGAAAAAGATGCCGCCGGCCGCGAAGGCGAAACCGAAGTACTTTTCGACATTGCCGTAGTCGGCTTTGTTGAGACCGAGCTCGTCGAGGAAGAAGATGCTGGTCTGGGAAAAGGTCATGCGATCCATGTAGTTGAGGATCGTCGCCAGCAGCAACATCCCGACGACAGACCATTTCCAACGACTTGACGGCGGGGCGGTAGGATTCATCGCATTAGTTTCAGCCAGAGAGATCGCGAAAGCAAGGAGCAGCGCCGCGAATTCATGGTTCGCACGACCGGCCCCCTTCGCCGACGCGGACGACGCGAATCGTCGGGAATCCTTCGCCCCCTTCGATCGGATGGCCGGCAAGGACGACGACAAGAGCGCCGACCTTGACATAGCCCCCCGCGAACGCCGCGGTGACGGCTCCTTCGAGACGGTCGTCCCCCTTCAAAAACGGCGTCGCCGGAGCGACAGCCCGCACGCCCCAGACGAGCGCTTGTTGCCGGACGACATCCTCATGAGCGGAAACCGCGATGATCCAGGGTTTAGGACGATGGCGGGCGACGTTGCGAGCGGTGCGGCCCGTGATCGTGGGGGCGACGATGGCGTCGGCCCCGATCTCGACGGCGAGCTTCACCGTCATCTCGGTGATATTATCGATCAAGCTTCCCTTGGGGACCGACAGATGCCCTGGCCCATCGTTCTCGTAATGGCTTTCCGCTTCGCGCAGAATGTTGTCCATGCAGCGCAGAGCTTCGACGGGATATTGGCCCACCGCCGTCTCCCCGGAAAGCATGACGGCATCGGTGCCGTCGTACACCGCGTTAGCGACATCGCTGGCTTCGGCGCGGGTGGGCCGGGGATTGGAACGCATCGAATCGAGCATGTCGGTCGCCGTGATCACGGGTTTGCCGGCCACGCGCGCAAGATGGATCAAGCGCTTCTGCACATGAGGCACGCGTTCGAGAGCGATTTCGACGCCGAGATCGCCGCGCGCCACCATGACGCCATCGAAGGCGGCGATGATCTCTTTGGCCCGCTTCACGGCTTCGGGGCGCTCCATTTT
>JBAXFO010000667.1:0-3372 GCA_037139885.1 Planctomycetota bacterium | reverse complement strand
TTACTAACTCGCGACTCTCAGTTTCGCGTCTCCCAAGCACAAACAAACAACCCCGTCCCCTCCCCATCTGGGGCGGGGACGTTTCGTTTCATAACGGTTCGCTTTTATCCCGATCGCTCCAGGGCGGTCTTCCTCTAACTGTTCCGACCAGGAAGGTAGTTGCATATGGTGAGTCGAAGTCTTATCCGTCAGTTTGACGTGTTCGCCGATGATATCGAAGCGGAATTGGGCGCGGCATTCGAGGGTACCGACGACTGGCTCCCAGCGGATTCGCAGATCTTCACCGACAATAAAATCGTCTCCGGCAAAATCCGTAAAGTCACTGCCGAAAGCGTTTGGGTCGACGTCGGCTTCAAGAGCGAAGGCGTCGTCGAACTCCGCGAATGGTACGACGACGATACCGGCAAAATCATCCCCCCCAGCCCCGGCGATGTCGTCGAAGTGCTTCTCGAAGCCGTCGAAGACGGCAACGGCGGCGTTGTCCTCAGCTATCGCAAGGCCAAGCGCCAAAAGGCCTGGGACCAAATCATCTCGACGCACAAGGACGGCGATGTCGTCTCCGGCGTCGTCACCCGCAAGATCAAAGGCGGCTTACTCGTCAATATCGGCGTCAACGTCTTCCTGCCCGCCAGCCAGGTCGATGTGCGTCGTCCTTCGGACATCGGCGATTTCATCGGCAAGACGATCGAATGCAAGATCATGATCATCGATCACGATCGCCGCAACATCGTCGTCAGCCGCCGCCGGCTCATCGAAGATCAGCGCGTGGCCATGAAGTCGAAAGTGCTCGCCGAAATCGAACCCGGCCAGATTCGCTGGGGCGTCGTCAAGAACATCGCGTCGTTCGGCGCCTTCGTCGACCTCGGCGGCATCGACGGCTTGCTGCACGTCACCGACATGGCCTGGCACCGCGTCGAGAAGCCCGAAGAAATCGTGCGCATCGACGAGAAGATCGAAGTGTTCATCATCAAGGTCGACAAGAACACCGAAAAGATCAGCCTCGGCATCAAGCAGAAGACCGCCAGCCCGTGGGCCGGGGTCGCCGATCGTTACACGATCGGCAGCCGGCATAAAGGCGAGGTCGTCAATGTCATGACCTACGGAGCTTTCGTCAAGCTCGAACCCGGCATCGAAGGCCTGGTGCACATCAGCGAAATGAGCTGGACGCGCCGCATCAGCCACCCGAGCGAAGTCGTCAAGGCGGGCGACGCGATTGAGGTCGAAATCCTGAACATCAATCAGGAAAAGCAGGAGATCTCGCTCGGCATCAAGCAGACCCACGAAAATCCGTGGGACAAGGTGGCCGAGAAGTATCCCGCCGGCACGCAGGTCGAAGGCATCGTACGCAACCTCACCAACTACGGCGCTTTCATCGAAATCGAAGAAGGCGTCGACGGTTTGTTGCACGTCAGCGACATGAGCTGGGTCCGCAAGATCGCGCATCCCAAGGACGGCGTCACCAAGGGCGAGAAGCTCAAGTGCGTCGTTCTCGATGTCGATCCGGAACGCCGGCGCATCGGGCTGGGCCTCAAGCAAATGGTCACCGACCCGTGGGCGACCGACATCCCGGCTCGCTTCCAGGTCGGCGAACTCAAGACCGGCACGGTCACCAAGGTCACGAACTTCGGCGTCTTCGTCGAACTCGAACCGGGCCTCGAAGGCTTGCTGCACATCTCCGAGTTGAACGGCAATTCGCCCGAAGGCACGCCGCCGAAGGTCGAAGTCGGCGACTCGATCGAGGTTCGCATCTTGCGAGTCGAAGTCGAAGAACGCAAGCTGGCCTTGAGCGGCAAGACCTCGGAGATCCCGACGGCCACCAGCGACAAGCCGGCGTCTCCGGCCCGCGCCAGCAACCCCAACCTCCGCGGCGGCATCGGCGCCGACTCGGATCTGCTCGTCGATCTGGGCAACGGATCCGTCAAGGTCGATAACTGATTCGCGAAAATTGCGATGAAACATGGCGAGCCGTGGAGTCAATCCACGGCTCGCTTTCGTTGATACAGCGATCCGAGCCGCAAACGAATCACCGAATCGCCAGAAGCTGAGACAAGCGGTTGTCGCCACACGCCTACCCCGGCGGCATCTATGCCGTCGCCTTCTCGCCCGACGGTTCGCTCATCGCCGCGGGAGGCTGGGACAAGATCATCCGCCTCTACGACGTCAATTCCGGCTCGCGTCTCGCCGCTCTCGAAGCGCCCGTGCAAGACATTTGGAGCCTGGCGTTCAGCCCCGACGGTCGCTGGTTGGCCGCGGCTCATGATGATAAAGTCGTGTCGGTGTGGGATGTCGCCGCCAAGAAGAACCTCGCGCTGTTACGCGGCCACACGAGTTCGGTGTACGCCGTGGCCGTTTCGCGCGACGGCCGCTTGCTCACCTCCGCCGGCCGCGATGGCGCCGCCCTTCTCTGGACCGTCGACCGGATCGCGGCCAAATAGCAGGGCCGTTGATCGAGCGAATCCGTTCGCGGCTCTCCGCAGGAGAGCGTTGACGGGATGCGTTCTCTGAAATGGCGTCCCGTCAACGCTCTCCTGCAGAGAACCGCGAACTCTTAGAGAACCATGCTTACGATCATATCCTTACAACTCCAGTGTAGGCCTCGCTCCATCCGGCAGATCGACGCGAACGAGTAACGCCATGGCTTCAACGGTGTGTTCCATGGCCGATGTTCACGTCCCTGTGCCTGGTTCGGCGGCTACTTGCTCGGCTCAAACAGGGCGGCGACTAAAAACACTGCGATGCAAAAGCCCAACGACGCCGACGCGAGCCCTGATAAAATCACTGGCGGCCACCAACTTTCGGAGATTCGCATCCCGTGCAAAAACACCCGCGCTGAAAGGCCTGCGACCGCTCCAACCATAACGCCCACGACGCCGACGCCAATTATGGTCCCGAATGCAGCCAGCAGCGAACCTAAATCAAACCACCAGGACTGTAGAAGATATCCCATGAGCAAGACATAGAGCAAGCCAACGATATTTCCCGAGAGGAAACCGGTCATAAGTACGGCCCGAATGCCGGGCCGTGGATCCGCAACTTCTTCGGTAATGGACATCGTCGTCTCCTGTCACCGAATCCATACGCTAACTTGCCGGGGCCGCTGCAACGGCTACATGCCTCGCGAAACCGGTATGCGGGCAGGTCAAGTTGAGCGAATTGTTAGGCATTCTTCGCGCTCAGTGAGACGGCGAGTCTTATTGGGTCGCTGTCAAGTGTCGCATCTACGAAGTTCAGCCAAAACGGTTCCAACTCCTTCGGCGAGATACAGTCTTGGCGGCGGAGGGAATCTCGGAGGCGAATCGTTGCCGCGGGCCGCCGTCAGTCTTCTCGCTCCACTTGCGCAAACCATCCAACGATTCATCAGGGAACGATCGC
>JBAXFO010000666.1:0-3373 GCA_037139885.1 Planctomycetota bacterium | reverse complement strand
TTGACGCTCAAACCGTGATGGCTCAAGTCGGCCGGGCGAAAGGTCACGGTGAATTGCTTGGCGACGCCGCCGAAATTGGCGACATCGGAAACGCCCGTACGCAATAATCGCGGCGTCACGACCCAGTCGTTGATCTCGCGAAGCTGCATCAAGGTGTGCGTGCCGTTGGAGACGAGCTCGTAGCGCAAAATCTCATCGAAGGCGGTGTTTGGGGGGCCCAGCTCCGCGTCGGCTCCGGGCGGCAGATTGAGCCCGGCGAGCTTTTCCAAGACGCGCTGGCGAGCCCAGTAAAGATCGGTCCCCTCTTCGAAGATCATCTGCACGACCGAAAGGCCGAAGATCGTTCGCGAACGAATGACTTCGACGCGCGGCACATTCCGCATGGCGACTTCGACCGGGACCGTCACTTGCCGCTCGACTTCTTCGGGAGCCCGGCCCGGAAAGACCGTCAACACTTGCACCATGAGGGAGGAGATGTCGGGATACGCGTCGATCGGCTGTTGCGTGAACGCGAAGACGCCGGCGACCACAGTCGCGAGGGCGGCCAGGAGGACCGCCCAGCGCATGCGCATCGCCAGTTGGATCAAGTGAGAGATCATAATTACCTATGTTCTGCGGGGCTGGTAAGGCGGGGCTGGGATGCGGGGCTCCGCAACGATCACTCCCGTTTCGGAGTCGCGACGGACGATTGCAGGGACAGGACCACCGGCGGCTTGAGCAGAATCGCTCCCTTGGTGAGGATGCGTTTGCCGTCGAGCTCCGCGCCGTTGAGTTTGCCGATTTCGATGAGGTCGCCGTGCAATTCGCCGACTTTGACTTCCGTCACGCGCCAGGCGTTCGTATCTTCTTGCACGAGGACATAGTCGGAGCGGCCCACGTGGAGAATCGCGTCGGTGGGAATGAGGATCGTGTCGCGGCGATCGGTCTTCAGGCCGATTTCCGCGAACATGCCGGGGCGGACCTGATCCTTCTCGTCGTGAATGAGGCAAAGGACACGCAGCGAATGGCGGTCCTTCGACAAGACCGGCAAGACACGATTGACCTTGCCGGAAAAGACGGTGTCGGGGATGCCGAAAAAGCGGGCTTGGCAGCCGACGCCGACGCTCACTTCGGTCAGCCGACCTTCGGGGACATCGGCCACGACGATATCCATGTCGGATTTGACCGAATTGAGCAGATCGGGATCGAGCCCGGCCAACTGCAGCTGACGGCTGAGAGCGGCCTTGTTGCGCTCGGCGATGAGCAGGGCCGATTCCGCTCCGTGAACTTCCTTTTTGCCCGCGATCTCGAACTGCAGAAAGTTCGTCTCCTCGGCGGCGAGGTCCTTGAGCGTGTCCGTGCCGACGGCGACGAGTTTCCTCAGACGGTCGACGACCTTTTGCTGCGACTCGATGCGGGTCGCCGCCAGCTTCTTGATGCTGACGAGTTGATTCTTGGCGAACTCGATATCGGCTTTGGCTTTTTGGAAGTCGGTGTAGACCGTGAGGATTTCGGGAGAGTCGAATTGCCAGTAATCCGCACCTTCGCCGTTGCCCGGGCGCAGGCTGGCGACGACGCGGCCGGTGACGGTGAAGACCGGTTCGCTGAGCGATGTCGTCGTGGCGGCGATCGATTCGAGCGAGGCCGCGAGGGGGCAATCGGGGGCGATGGCGATGCGGCGTGGGCCGAGGATTTTGACGGAATCTTGCAGCGTCTTACGCGGCGGCGGAGCTTCGGGTTCGGGAGGTGTCGGCGCGAAGAGAAGCCAGGCCATGACGGCGAGCGTGACGGCCAGAGCGGCGATGAACGAGGCCGCCTCGGCCAGGCGTTTGGCGAACGATTTCGCTCCATGAGGAGGAGCCGCATGGGCCGAGTCAGCAGGGATCATCAGGGGACAACCTTTTTGCCAAGCGTCGCATTGAGCCGAACGCTCGCCCGCCAATAGTTGGCGCGGCTGGTGATGTAAATTCGATACGTCTCGCGGAAATTCCGCTGGGCGTCGAGGACATTGAGCAGCGGTTGCCCGCCCGCTTCGTTGGCCTTGTTGATGCTCTCGCGCACCTGCTCGGCCAACTTCAATTGCTCTTCGGCGACCGCCTTGGCGCTCTGCACGGCGAAGCGGTAATCGTTCTGGACCTGTTCGATCTCCGAACGCAGATCCACCAAACCCGTCTGCAGTTCATAATGGCTCTGGGCGAGCTTCGAAGCTGCGTTCGCCCGGCCCCCCTGGTTGCGATCGAAGAAGGGCAAGCCGACATCGAAGCCGACCAGGTAACTGTTTGCGTCGCGGAAGCCGATATCCCCCTGAAACTGACGGGTGTAACCCGTACGTGCATTGACTTGCGGATAAGCCTTGCGCTTCTCGACGACGGTGTCGGCTTCCGCCTTCTCCACTTTGAACCGCAGCGCCTGCAAGTCGGGCCGATTCGCTTCGGCGATGGCGATCGCCTCGTCGGTCGTGAGCGCCGCGGGCAACGTGGGCAGGTCGAGCGAGCCGACGACGTCGAAATTCGCATCCGCGTCGTTCCGCCCGAGCAAGGCCCGCAGGCGCGTCTTGGCGTTGTTGAGCGCCGCCTCGGCATCGCGCAGAAATTGCTGGCTGCGGAGCACGTCGAGCCGAATGCGATTGAGATCGACCGCAGGCCGACCTCCCTGCTCCACGGCTCGCCGCGTGATCGCTTCGACGCGTTGCAGGCTCTCGACATCCTGAATCGCCAGGTCGCGGAGCGCCTTCAATTCGAGAATTTCGTAAAAGCCGAGGGCCGCGTCGCGGATGCGCAGCCGCACGAGTTCGTAATACTCCGCCTCGGACTTGCGGACGCCGACGGCCGTCGACGCCATGGCCGCTTTGCGTTTGCCGAACAAGAACCAGTCGAGCGGATAACTCACGATCGCATCGAACTGGGGCGGCCCCCCTTGCTGCGTCTGCGTGAAGGGCCGGGTCAGCGGAATGAGCTGGTAGTCCGGGCTCAACGTCGGGTTCGGCGGCAGCGAAGCGGTGATCGCCTCGGCGATCGCCTGGTTGATGTCCTCATAGCCGACGCGCAGCTTCGGGTCGGCGGTGAGCACCGTGGCGATGATCTGGTCGGCCGTCATCCCGCCGTTCTTCGGCGCCTGAACCGCCGTCGGAGCCGACAACTCCGCGGGCGGCAACAGCGTCACCCCGGGTTGAGCCTGAGCGACGCTCCGGCACGAGAGCGCTGCGCTCAGAATGCCAGCCGTCCACCACCCCTTGCGTTGCAAACCGCGCACATCCATGGCGTCAACTCCAGCCTGAATCCCCCTGCTTGCCGGTTTTCCTAACAAGGAATGCCGGAACGAAGGGTTGTCCTTCTTGTATCGCCGGAGAAACGGCCGGAGTTCAAGAATTCTACGTCTGTCCCTTCGAAAAGAT
>JBAXFO010000665.1:0-3378 GCA_037139885.1 Planctomycetota bacterium | reverse complement strand
CGCCGCGACCGAACCAGTTATTGCATACCGGATCTTGAGGCGATCGAGGGCCGTCGCCAAATAGCCGATTAATTCAAACAACTCCACGCGACAACCTCTTTGCGACCTCGCGACAAATGGCGTCGGCGTCCATACGAGGATGTTCGCGAACGACAGCCGCCGTGATGATTTTGCGAGCGGAAATCCACATGCCATTCGCAATGGCAAGTCGCTGGGCAGGAGTCTTTTGGCGCATGATCTCAGCCATCGAATCGTCGATCATTTCCCATGTTTTGGGCAGCGGCCTTAACACGCGATCCTCCTGTTCAACCCACCGAATGGACTGCATCATTATATCCGAATCATGCTCATGAAGTCGCTCGCAGCGCGATCGCATACGCCACCGCGTACGCCCGGCAATGCGAGATCGAGATCATGATTTCGCCGATGCCTCGGTCCTTGGCGATGTCGCCGGCCACGCCCGAGAGAACGACGCGAGGGGCGCCGCTCAATTCGTTGGCCACGTCCATGTCGGTCCAGCTGATGCCCTTGCTCCAGCCTGTGCCGAGGCATTTGAGAATCGCTTCCTTGGCGGCCCAGCGGCCGGCGTAGTGCTCCATCGCATGTTTACGGCCATGGCAGTAGCGGATCTCGCCGGGCGTAAAGACGCGTTCGAGAAAGAGTTCGCCGTGCTTCTCGATCATTTGACCGATCCGCACCACTTCAATGATGTCTGTGCCGATGCCGACGATCATGGGAGGCGCTTCCTCGTGGGGCTCTTCGGGGGATTTAACGCCTGGGCTAGGGGGCCGGGGCGAAAGCGGGCGACGCAATCTTCCCTTACCTTAGCAATTCCGACCCCGGCCCGTAAAATGACAGCGAGGCAAAACGCCCGACTCTCCGGAGACACGCACGATGCTCGACATGTCGAATCTCATGGCCCGCCTCACTCCCGCCCAACGACAGGCCGTCGAACACATGGACGGGCCGCTGCTCGTTCTCGCCGGGCCGGGCAGCGGTAAGACACGCGTCATCACCACACGCGTGGCCCATCTCATCAGCCAGGGCGTGCGGCCGACGCAGATCTTGGCGATCACGTTCACCAACAAGGCCGCCGGCGAAATGAAAAGCCGGATCGAATCGATGCTTCCCGGCCGCGGCATGTGGATCAGCACGTTTCACAGCTTCGGCGTCCGCATCTTGCGGCAATACGCCGAGCACGTCAACATCGACCGCAACTTCACCGTCTACGATCAGGACGACCGCGTTCGCATGGTGAAGGCCGCCCTGGCGGTCGCCAATATCGACAACGTCCGCTTCACGCCCGAAACGATCCAGCACGCCATCAGCAAAGCCAAGAACGATCTTATCACGCCCGACCGCTACGCCCTGACGGCCAAGGATTTCTTCACGCAAGTCGTCGCCCAGGTGTATGCGACTTACGAAAAAAAGATGCGCGACGCCAACGCGCTCGACTTCGACGATCTGCTCATGTGGCCCGCTCTGGCTCTCAAGAACAACCCCGAATTTCGCGCGGAGCTCGACGCACGCTTTCGCTATGTCCTCATCGACGAATACCAGGATACGAATAAAGCCCAATACGCCATCGCACGCGGGCTCTCGGTCGATTATCCGAATCTTTGCGTCGTGGGCGATCCCGATCAATCGATCTACAAATGGCGCGGCTCGGACATCAAGAACATCCTCGATTTCGAACGCGACTTTCCCAACGCCCAGGTCGTGCCCCTCGCCGAGAATTTCCGCAGCACGCGTTCGATCCTCAAAGTGGCCGACGCCCTCATCGCCCATAATCGCCAGCGTAAACCCAAGACGCTCATCGGCTCGAAAGGCGACGGCAAACCGGTGAGCGTGCTCCTCTTCGAAACCGGGCAGGACGAGGCCGACCAGATTGTGCAGCGGATCAAGCAATCCGTCGAAAAAGGCGAACGCCGCTACCGCGATTTCGCGATTCTCTTGAGGATGAACGCCTTGACTCGGGGGCTCGAAAGCGCGTTCGTCCGCGAACGGGTGCCGTTCCAGATCGTGCGCGGCCTGGCGTTCTTCGATCGCAAGGAAAACAAGGACATCATCGCGTATTTGCGGCTCCTGATCAATCCGCGCGACGAGATCTCGTTTCTCCGGGCCGTCAACGAGCCGGCGCGCGGCATCGGCAAAACCTCGCTTGAATACCTACAGGACTACGCCGTGCCGCGCGAGATGAGTCTGCTCGCGGCGGCCGCGGATGTCGAAAAGATTCCCGCCATCAAGGGCAAGGCGGCCGTCGGACTGCGTAAATTCGTCCTCCTGCTTTTGGAGTTGCGGCCGCTTGTCGATACGCTGTCTCCCGACGAGATCATTCGCCAGGTGCTCGATCGCACCGGTTATCGCAAAATGCTCCGCGACAGCGAAGACGCCGATGACGTCGACCGGTTGGCGAACGTCGAGGAACTCATTACCGCGGCCCATCAGTTTACGCTCGAAGATTCGAGCCGCACGCTGTCGGACTTCCTCGAAAACATCACATTGGCGAGCGACGTCGACGCCTGGGACGAAGAGCAAGATCGCGTTTCGGTGATGACGCTCCACTCGGCGAAGGGGCTCGAATTTCCTGTGGTGTACATGCCCGCCATGGAGCAAGGAATTCTCCCGCACGAGCGCAGCCTGGCCAAAGACGAAGACCTGGAAGAAGAACGCAGGCTGGCGTTCGTCGGCATCACGCGCGCTCAGGAAGAGATGTATCTGACGCACAGCCGGCTACGCGAGTTTCGCGGCCAGGTGCTCTATGCGATGCCAAGCATGTTCCTCGGCGAAATCCCGCACGACGCCATCGAAGAACTCGACCTTTCCGCATCGACCCGCACGCGTTCGCCCGACCGTTGGCGGAGCACGACGCAGACGGCCAGCAAGGGCTGGTACGAGACCGGCGCCTTCAATCAACCGACCAAGACTGACGCCGCCGCCATCGCCAAAGCTCTCGGCGAAGCGATTCCCGCGAACGACAACTTCACCGAAGGCATGATGGTGCAGCACGAGAGCTACGGCGTCGGCAAAGTGACGTCGATCAGCGGCCACGGGGTGCTGCGCAAGATCAAGGTGCGTTTCGCCCAGTCGGGTGAACGGTCGTTTTTAGCGAACAAAGCCAAGCTGGCGATCGTGAAGGGCTAACGCATGTCGGACTTCGCGGCTCTCGGCCGGTGAGCGCCGCCATGTCGCACGAGCGAAACCTTAATCGCGTCAATCGGCCGCTTCACCCTTACGGCCGATGAAGAGGTAGTACGGCGTTGCCATTAGAGGAAAGCCGCGGATGCGGGCTTGCTGTTCCTCGAAATGGACCGACGTGAAACGCTGGTGCAGATAGGGAACGTGATCCGCGTTCGGAAACACATTGTCGTTCGCAAA
>JBAXFO010000664.1:0-3383 GCA_037139885.1 Planctomycetota bacterium | reverse complement strand
TTGCTACGCTTGCCATCACGATCTGCGTAATCCCGGCAGCAAACAAGACCGTGAGTTTCCGGGCCCCGCCGCCGGCAAACTGACCTGGAACCGGTGGCCCATCGCTCAAATCAAAAACGCTCTCAAAATTCGCACCGGCCGCGTCGACCCTGGGATCGTTGAAGGATTGCAGACGATCGAGCGCGAAATGACCACGCTGGCGCCGAACAAAGCCGCAGTGCGGCAGGCGATCGCGGTCGTCATTGCGGGGCTTGAAGACGCCCTTCATCAGCCCGTCGGCCCGGTTCTTGTGCGGGACACGATGAAGGCGATCGCGAGCGCGAAGCCGCAAACCTGGGATGACGCCGCCCAGGCGTTCAACGGTCTCGTCGCCCTCGAGAAAACCCGTATCGACACGCGCCAGCCGGAAATTCCCGAGCTGCGCTCGCATCTGGAGTCGCTGCGTCGACTGCTGCTGCCCGACGCTCGCTATCGCCTGAGCGATGTTGCCGAAACGATGGACCAGATCAAGAAAGCCGTTCAACAATGACCAAACGATCTGCGTTACGCTGGTTGCTGATCGCCGCGACCTCTCTGGGGGCAGCGGTTGCGTCGCATGCCCAAGAGGAACGGAAGCTGACGACGATTTATTTCGGCGTCAAAGCCTGCGTTGCGTGCCATGGCAAGGAATCGGACGCGTTCGCGAATCGCGCGAAGCTGGCGCATGCGGACAATGTCTTCACTTCGCGCTTGCTCGAATCGAACATTTGGTCGCAGCACGACAAACATAAAGACGCCGCGCGCGTTTTGAAGAACGAGCGGAGCAAGCAGATCGCTGCGATCATGAAGCTGCCTGCGGATTTGACGAACGAGCCGCGCTGCGCGAATTGCCACGGCGTCTACATCGACCCGGCCAGGGAAAAAGAGCTGATTCACGAAGACACGTTTCAGGGGGACGATCGGCTCGCAAGCGGAGTGAGTTGCGTGGCGTGCCATGGGCCGATCGCCGAATGGGTGAACGAGCATGCGGCTCCGCTGCCCAAGAAAAAGTGGGCGACTCGTTCGCGTGATGAGAAGGCGCAAGAGTTCGGCCTACGCGATCTGTGGGATCCCGTCGAGCGGGCGCAAGTCTGTTTCTCGTGCCATATCGGGAATATCAAGGAGGGAAAGTTCGTCTCGCACGAGATGTACGCCGCCGGGCATCCGCCGCTGCCGAGCATCGAATTGACCGCCTTCAGCGAGGCGATGCCGGCCCACTGGGAATCGTTGACGCAGAAGGCGGCCCGTGCTCTCGAAGGGGGCGAGAAAGCGCGCAACGGCGCGGCGTTTCTGAAAGCCGCCTACGGCATGGACGCCAAGGCCATGCGCATGGAGCAGACGCGACTTGTTGCGCTCACGAGCTTGGTCGCGCTGCGCGATTCGGTGCGGATGATGGGGGAGTTCGCCGCCGAGTCGCTGAAGCCGAAGGCGTTGGATGCAACATGGCCCGAGCTGGCGTTTTTCGATTGCTACGCATGTCATCACGATTTGAAGACGAAGAGTTGGCGACTGGAACGGGGCTATCAAGGCAAACCGGGTCGGCCGACGGTGCGGCCCTGGTCGTATCCGTTGGCGTTGGCCGCCGATCGTTTGATCGATCCCCCCACGCTCGACCCGGCTTTGAAATCCTGGAACGCCGTCTTTCAAAATGTCCCGTTCGGCGACCCCCGGAGCGTCGTCGCCCAGGCGAAGGCTTTGGACTTGGTTCTTGCGAAACGCATCCAGGCGCTCGCAGCGAAGCCGATCGACCGGGCCGTCGCCGAGCGCTTCGCCCTCGACATCGCCGAAGCCGCCGCCAAGGATGTGCACGATTTCGATTCCGCGAGGCAGTTCGCGTGGGCCTTGCGCACGATCGCGACCGAGCTGCAAGACGGCGGCCGTTACGTTCTCATGAAGCCTGGCGAACATCGGCTCAAGGGGGAAATCGGCGAGCAATTTCGGACGCTCGAGAAGACGCTGCAATTGACGCTCCCCGAGGGGCAGGTGGAGATTGCGCCGTCGTCGCTCGATCGTGTGCTGGGGCAGATCTCGGCCTACGATCCCGCGGAGTTCCGCGCGACGATGCGCGCGATCGCGAAGACGTTGTCGCGTTGAAGAGTGGACCGCCGGGGAGTTGAACCCCGATTTCCTGGGTGCAAACCAGGCGTCGTCCCGAGTTGGACCAGCAGCCCATTGTGTGCATTAGCCGAGGTGGGAGTCGAACCCACAATCGATCACCAGACTCTCGATCTGGCCGCTTTGCCGGTTTGCGTACTCGGCTGTCGTCAAGCAATTGCGGAGGCCGGATTCGAACCGGCGTCGAACGGCTTATGAGACCGTGCTGGGGACCGCTCCAGTCCACTCCGCAAGAATCAGCGTCCTCGAAGGGATTTGAACCCTCGATCTCCACCGTGACAAGGTGGCGGCCACTCCAGGCTGGCCCACGAGGACAAGACTAAAGATCGCTACGTAGGTTGGGTTGAGCCGGCAGGCGAAGCCGACGACGACCGATCGGCAAAAAGCGTCCAGGGGGATTCGAACCCCCGCGTCCGCCATGGCAAGGCGGTAGGCTACCAAGTTACATCATGGACGCAATCATTTCCGGCGGCTGGAATTGAACCAGCACCTTCCCGGCTTCAACGGGACGCTCGACCTTCGAGCTGCACCGGATCGGCATAGCCAGCGGTGGGACTCGAACCCACAGGCTCCGCATTACGAATGCGGCGCTCGGCCCGTCGAGCAGCGCCGGCGTTCGCGAAAGATATCCCCGGCAGGAGTCGAACCTGCAACTTCCGCCTTCGCAGAGCGGCGTGCCTCCGCCACACTCCGGGGATGTTTGTGAGCAGCGCCTCGGCCAGGAGTCGAACCCGGACCTCGACGTTCGAAGCGTCGCATGATCTCCGTTTCACCACCGAGGCTCAAGCTGCGGGTGATGGAATCGAACCACCCTTTCCGGGTTCAGAGCCCGGCGTTGCCGCCACTCAACCAACCCGCACCGAACTGTATGCAGTAGCCAGGGAGGGACTTGAACCCTCATGCCCAGGGGGCGCGGCCTTCTGAAAGCCGTGTGTCTGCCGTTTCCACCACCTGGCTATGACGTTGACATTGCGGCCGATTCCGGCAGCCCGGCTGCGATGACGGATGCGGGAAACGAAACAGGCCAGGCGTCTTGGGAACGCCTGGCCTGCAAGAAAGTTTGCATGTAACCAAACGTTTACGTGGGCGGAGCAAAACCGCGACGCGCCGTACCCATACGCAGGGCATCGGCTGGGTTCAGAAGATCGAGGCGATTAAGCGTCACGGAAGAAACTCCGAAGGAGAGCGATGGCGTTGTATGCAAGATAGACGAATGAGAAGGCGGAAAGGTTCGCGGCGTGGAACAAAAT
>JBAXFO010000663.1:0-3384 GCA_037139885.1 Planctomycetota bacterium | reverse complement strand
TCGTTTTCCGCTCGAAACATCGTCGTTAAACAGCGCCTCTCTGTGCTCTCTGTGTCTCTGTGGTTCAAATTTCTTAGGTACGAATCGCGGGAAATCCGTTCGTCGTCGGTCGAATACTCTTCGCGGCGCCGATCCCCCCAAGCCGGTGGCCCGAATCGATATGTACATCCGGCCGGACATCACGTATCCTCGCTTCCGGCCGTGCGCTGCGGCCGACCGCCGCCATTCGCGGCCTCTTCCGTAAAATTCTCTCAAGCGTTCCCGCATTCCTTCGGCAGGCACGGCATGCTCAAGCGTCTCGAACTCGTCGGTTTCAAAAGCTTCGCGGACAAGACCGTCTTCGAGTTCACCGGCGGCGTCACGGGCGTGGTCGGGCCGAACGGGTCGGGCAAGAGCAATATCGTCGATGCCGTGCGTTGGATTCTCGGCGAGCAATCCGCCAAGAGCCTGCGCGGCGGCGAAATGGCCGACGTCATCTTCAACGGCAGTTCCTCCCGCAAGAGTCTCGGGCTCGCCGAAGTCACCATGACGTTCGACAATCGCAAACGCCAGCTCCCCATCGATGCGGAAGAGGTCGAGATCACGCGCCGCGTTTATCGCACGGGCGAGGGCGAATATCTCCTCAACGGCCAGGTCTGTCGGCTCAAAGATCATCGCGATCTTTTCCTCGGCAGCGGGTTGGGGAGCGACGACGGCTGCATCATCGCTCAGGGGAAGGTCGATGTGCTCCTGCAAGCCTCGCCCCATGAACGCCGCACGATCATCGAAGAGGCCGCCGGCATCAGCCGCTTCAAGGCCAAGAAGCAGGAAGCCGCCCGCAAGCTCGAACGGGTCGATCAGAATCTTTCCCGAGTGAAGGATATCGTCGACGAAGTCGAGAAGCAGCTTCGCTCGGTCAAATTGCAGGCCTCCAAGGCCCAGCGCTATCACGAACACAGCACGCGCCTCAAAGAGCTGCGCCTCGATGTCGGACTGCGCGAGCATCATACGACGCAGGAAAAGCTCGCGAACGCCCAGCAAACCCTCGACGCCATGAAGCAGGATCTCGATCAGAGCGCGGCCCGGGCCGTCGCCTGCGAGGCGGAAGCGGAACGGTTGGAGTTCTTTCTCGCCGATCTCGAAGACGCCCTCCGCGATCAGGAAGCGCAGCTCGCCCAGGCGATGCAGACCATCAAGGCGCAGGAGATGACATCGACCCACGAGCGCGCCCTCACCGCCGACCTCGACGCCGAGTTGCAAACGACGCGCACGCGTCTCACGGCTCTCGCCGGCCAGGTTCGCGAGCTGGCGGCCGCCGCGTCTCAAGCCGGCGCCGAACTCGAAGCCGCCGAAGCCCAGGCCCTTTCCGAACGCCGCGATTTTCATGCCCTCGAAGCGGACCTGCGGGCGGCGCAAACGCTCTTCGCTCAGGTGCAGCAGCAATCGGCCCAGGACAAATCCGATCATCTCGAAATGATGCGCAAGGCCGCCCACTTGCAGAACGAAGCGGTCGCCGGCAAAGCTCAGGTCGACAATCTGCGCCGCGAATCGGAACGGTTGCGGCTGCGTTCGAGCCATGCCGCCGAGTCGTTGGCGTCGGTCGATCTCGAATTGCAAGATCTCGTCGCCGCCGATCAACGGCTCGCCGAGCGCTTGACAGGGGTGCGTCAACAACTTGCCGACGAACGCAGCCAACGCGACGCCGAACGACTGCGTCGCGATCGCCTGCGCGAAACCCTCGCCGAGCATCGCCAACAACAAAGTTCGCTCGCCAGCCGCATTGAAGTCCTGCAGGGAATGCTTCGTAGCCATGAAGGGCTCAGCGTCGGCGTCCGCGAGGTCTTTCAACTGCTTGAGGAATCCGCAGCCGGTTCTTCGAAATCCGATGAAGCGGCGGACGACAACCCCTGGACAACCGTCGTCGGCATGATCGGCGACTTCCTTACGGTGAAACGCGAGTACGCTCCGCTCATCGATCTGGCTCTGGGCGATTGGGCTCAACGCTTCGTCGTCCGCGATGTCGACGAACTTCGTCAGGCTCTGGCGACGCGCACCGAACCTTTCTCCGGCCGCGTCAGCTTCATGCCGCTCGCCCAATCCGTCGGGGACGACGCCCTGGCGAATTTGAAGGCCAACCGCCTCGTGCAACTGTCGCTCGTGAGCCGCGTGCGCGATGCGGCCGACATCCTGCCCGCCCCGGATCATCCCGGCCTTGTGGCCCCGGCCGAGCATGTCGTTTCCTGCGATCATCCCGAGCTCACCGACTTGCCCGCACAGCTCCTGGGCCGCACGCTCATCGTGCATGATCTCGCCGCCGCCCGGGCCATCGCCGCCCACGCCCCCGGCTTTCGTCTGGTCACGCTCGCCGGCGAATTGCTCGAACCCGACGGCACCTTGACCACAGGCCGCCATCATGCCGACACGGGCGTGCTCGCCCGCCGCAGCGAACTCGAAGATTTACAGGTCCAGCTCGCCCGCATCGACGACCTCGTGCGCGATACGGACGCGGAATTGCTCAGCAGCGGCGTCCGCCTCGAACGCATCGAACGGATTTTGCGCGAGCGCGAGGAAGAAGCCGCCGTGGCTGCGGAACAGGCGGCGGACTTGCGCGGCCGCGTCGAACGCCATCGCGATCGCCGGCAGGGCTTGCATGAGGAAGTGACCGTTTCCAGCGGCGAGCTTTCGAAGATCGAAGACGACATCGTCCGCCTGGAGACGTCGTGGCAGTCGGCCCATGCCCAGGCCGTGCAGGCCGACGCCGACGTGCAGACGCTGCTCGCCCGCGTCCGCAAGGCCGACGACGATCTCCGCGATCTCGAAAGCCAGCGCCACGATCGCCAGCAAGCATGCACCAAGGCCCAGGTCCACCTGGCCACCATGGAAGAACGCCTCAGCGCCCTGCGCGGCCGTCATCAGCAACTCTCCCGAGACGCCCAGCAGCGCGCCCGCGAACAAGAGGCGGGAGCCCAATCGATCGCCTCGGCCCGCAAGCGCCTCGTCGATAGCCAACTCGCGATGCTCCAGGCCTCGGCCCTGCTCGCCCAGGCGTTTCTCGATAAGGAACGTCTCCAGACGCAGATCGCCGGCACCGTCCGCCAGCGCGACTCGCGCCGCGGCGAACGCGCTCGCCTCACGCAGCAAGCCCAAACCGTTCGCCTCGAATGGCGCACGCAGCAAGAGCTCTTTCATCAACGCGAACTCGAAGTGAACGATCTCCGCCATGGTTCGACGGCGCTCATCGCCAAGCTGCGCGACGATTATCAGATCGAACTCCCCGAACTCTACGCGCAAAAACGCGACGAACTCCTCGCCAGCGAAGTCCCGTTCGACGCTGCCGCCGCGGATGAAGAGATCGCCGACCTGCGCCGCAAACTCGCGAAACTCGGCAACGTCAACATGGAAGCC
>JBAXFO010000662.1:0-3386 GCA_037139885.1 Planctomycetota bacterium | reverse complement strand
TCAGCCAACGCCAACTCAAGATCCGTGAACCGAAACCGATAGCCCGCATCGAGCGACGCCTTGGGAATCACGCGTTGCCCTTTGGTGACGACGGCCGCCACTTCGCCGAGCGCCAGATTGAGCGCGAACGCGGGCGTGGGCATGATGCTGGGTCGGCCGAGAGTTTTCCCTAAAGCCTTCGAAAACTCGGCATTGGTCACGGGAGTCGGAGCCGTGCCGTTGAGCGGGCCGGAAAGCGACGGGGTGTCGAGGGCGAAGAGGATTTGGCCGGTGAGGTCGTCGTGATGGATCCAGCTCATGTACTGTTTGCCGTCGCCGATGGGGCCGCCGACGAACATCTTGAACGGCGTCAACATCTTGGCCAGAGCCCCGCCCTTCTCGTCGAGCACGACCCCGGTCCGCAGCAATGCGACACGCACTCCGGCCGCCTTCGCTTCGTTGGCCGCCTTCTCCCAGTCGATGCAGAGCTTCGCCATGAAGTCGCCGCCTGGAGCGCTGGCCTCGGTCAAGAACTCATCGCCATGCGGCCCGTAATAGCCGATCGCCGAACCGCTGACGAGAACCTTCGGCGAGCCGTCCGCCCGCTTCGGAGACGCCGCGAGGGCCGTGACGACATTCTTCGTGCTGTCGACGCGGCTCTTGATCAGCACCTCTTTGAAGTCATGCGACCAGCGTTTGTTGAAAATCCCCTCGCCCACCAGATTGACGACCGCATCGGCATTCTTGACAGCGTCCATCCACGGTCCGGTCTGCGACGGATCGCCCGAGACGGCGGAGACGCCCGCCTCCTTCGCGACCGAGTCCGGCTTGCGGGTCAAAATGACGACCTCGTCGCCGCGTTCGCGCAGCCGTTTCTTGAGCCGCGACCCGACCAACCCTGAACCACCCGTGATGAAGACGCGCATAGTTCGCTCCGAGAGAAGGAATCCATCATCATCCCTAGCTGAGCGATGGCGAATGTCAAGCGCGACGACCCCCGACATTTCGCTTGGCCTTTAGCTCGCGTCGTACAGATCGTCGATTTCGCGGCGAAAGTTTTCGAAGACGACGTCGCGGCGGAGTTTCATGCTGATCGTTATCTCGTCGCGGTTCACGCTGAACGGGCGTGACGCGATGACGATCTTGCGAACCTTCTCCCAAGGGGCGACATCCTCGAGCATCTGATCGATGTGTTCCAGCAACGAGTCTTCACGGCCGCCTTCGCGCGGCACGATCACCGCCGTCAAATACGGTCGGCCATCGCCGAAGATGGCGGCCTGTTCGATTCTCGGGGAATTCGCCAGGCGGCCTTCGAGCGGCGCGGGGGCGACTTTCTTGCCGTTGGAAAGCACGATCAGGTCTTTCTTGCGGCCATGAATGGAGAGAAAGCCGTCCGCGTCGAGGCTGCCGAGGTCGCCGGTGTGCAGCCAGCCGTCGCGCAGAATGGCGGCGGTCGCCTCGGGTTGATTCCAGTAGCCGGGCATGACATGGGGGCCGCGGGTGAGGACTTCGCCATCGTCCGCGATGCGAACTTCCACCCCGGGAATGGCCTGGCCGACGGTCCCGATTTTGTTGGCGCCGAGGCGGTTGGTGGCGATGACGGGCGAGCATTCTGTGAGCCCATAGCCGACGATGACCTCGAGCCCGGCTTCCCGATAGGCGTGAGCGATTTCCGGCGACATCACCGCGCCGCCGCAGCCCAGCCAGCCGAGCGAACCGAAGATGGCACGCAAGCGGGCATGGCGTTCGTTCTTCGGCAGCCCGGCCATGCGACCAAGGACTTTCTCGTAAAACCGCGGCACGGCCGAAAGATGGACGGGTTGCAGAGCGAGCAGATCGGCGACGACGGTCTCGGCCGATTCCGCCAGAGCGAGCGTTCCCCCGGCGGCCAACGCCAGATAGAAGTCGACCGTGCGGGCGTAGACATGGCTGAACGGCAACCAGTTCAGAAAGACGGCTCCGGCGGGAAACGGACCCAGGGCGGCGTTCATGGCCAGGGCGTTCGCCAGGAGATTGCCGTGCGTGAGCATCGCTCCCTTCGGCGTTCCCGTGGTGCCGGAGGTGTAGATGATGCTGGCGAGATCGTTGTGGTGAAGCGCTTGTTGCCGCTCGACCAGGACATGGCGCGGCATGGCACGGCCGAGTTGTTCGAGATTAGCGAGTGATCGCCAACGATCCTCCGTGAGGGGATCCATCGCCACAAAACAACGGAGAGCGGGCAGATCGTCGGCGATCGCGCGCATCTTTTCGGCTTGAACCGCATCGGCGACGACGATCGCCGCCGCCCCGGAATCGACCAGAAGATTACGCAACGCCGCCGCAGGGAGAGAAGCATGCAGAGGCACGACGACGGCTCCCGCGCTCATGATCGCCAGATCCGCGACCAGTCCGTCGAGGCGATTTTCCGAGAGGACGGCGATGCGTTCGCCGTGGCCGACGCCGAGCGCCAGCCAACCCCGCGCCGCAGCGTCGACGCGTTGCCGCCATTCGCTCCAGCTCACGTCGACCCACATGCCAGACTGTTTATGCAGGACGGCCGTGCGTCCGCCCAGGCGCTCGGCCTGGGCCTTGAAGAACGCCGGGATTTGAGTCGCGCGAGGTTTCATGAGCGAGGCAGGGAATCAGCGGAAGGCCTTGACCGTTTCGATGTACGCTTCGAAGTTCGCGACGGGCGTGGTGCGGTCGACGCCGTGATTGAGGTTGACGATATGCCGATGTCCGCCGCCCGCTTCAAGACAACGCCGCGTCGCCAGACGGACATCTTCGGGGGAGCCCTTCCGCAGAATCTCTTCGTCGACGTTGCCCTGGAAGACCAGATGCGGATAATCGCGGCGCGCTTTGGCGAGATCGTGACATTTCCCGAGGCTCAGCACATCGGCCCCCGTCTCGGCCATCCATTCGAGGTAGGGCCCTTCTTTGACGAAGAGGATACGCGGGCAACCGGTGGCCGCCTTCAAGATCGCTTGATGATGCGACTGCGCCCAGGCGAGATATTCCGACTGCGTCAAAAGCCCGGCCCAGGAATCGAACAACTGATACAGGGCCGCGCCGCCGGCGATCAGGGTTTTGAGGAAGACGATCGTGGCTTGGTTGAGCCGTTCGAGCAGCGCGCCCCAGACGAGCGGATTCTCGGCCGCGAACCGGCGCGTCGCCGTCATGTCTTTGCCGGTGCCGATGCAGTAAGTCGCCACGGTGAAGGGCGCCCCCGCGAAGACGATCGCGGGCAGCTCGCCGTGAAGTTCTTCTTGGACGCGGCGCAAAAGCTGGGTGATGTGTGCGAACGACGCGGCCTCGGGTTCGGGGTTGAGGCGTTCGACGTCGGCGAGCGTGCGAATCGGCTGATCGGGCATCGGGCCGATGTTCGGCTTGAGCTTGAAGGGCAAACCCATCGCCACGGGGAGCGTGGT
>JBAXFO010000661.1:0-3391 GCA_037139885.1 Planctomycetota bacterium | reverse complement strand
GCGACTGGCGCCGAAGCGAGGGCTGCGGATGAAAACTCGAATCGTGTCTTCATGGATCCGGCGTAGCGCTTCGCGGCGGCCATCGTTCGTTGCGACCGGGCTTGCACGCTCCATTTCATCCGCGGCAGATAAGGCTCGTTCGGGGATTGGCGTCGTGATATCGACGTTTTCAAGAGGAAGTCGAGATTCGAGGGATTCGAGCGGATTGCGATCTCGCTGGTTGAGAACGTAGAGCCATGCATGGTAGCCAAAATAGGAGTAGACCAGCCCAGCGAGCGCGAGGCTGCATGCGATCATCGTTTTGGGGAACCGGCGCGGATAACTGCAAAAGAGCGTCGCAACAAAAAGCAGTACGGCCAGAAAGATGACTGGCGGCATGAAGGTGTAACTGACCAGAGGCAAGACGCCAAAGACCAGGAAGCTCTTGAAATACGTTGGCAGAGGTCTCTTGGCCCATTTCACAGAGTAAATGGCACTGCCTACGAGCATCGCTGAGCACAGGATCGAAGCGAAGAACATGAGTCACCATCGATCACGGCGCCTGTGGCGACAAGTTAATAAACTTGTCGCCTCAGGCAACCGGGCTGCTGGTTGACTTACACTCCCGCGGCCTTTTTCAGGGCTTCGGCCTTATCCGTCTTTTCCCACGTAAAGTTCGGCAGTTCGCGGCCGAAGTGGCCGTTGCGGGCGGAATCTTTATAGATCGGGCGACGCAGGTTCAGCGTTTCGATGATGCCCTTGGGGGTGAGCTTGAAATGCTTGGAGATCAAGTCGACCAGTTGCTCATCGGTGACGCCCTTGGCGGTGCGGCCGTTGGTGTTGACCCAGATGTTGAGCGGGTCGGGGTAACCGATGGCGTACGAAAGCTGCACTTCGCACTCTTCGGCCAAACCCGCCGCGACGATGTTCTTCGCGATGTATCGGCACATGTACGCGGCCGAGCGATCGACCTTGGTCGGGTCCTTGCCCGAGAAGGCGCCGCCGCCATGGCGGCCGCGGCCGCCGTAAGTGTCGACGATGATCTTACGACCCGTGAGGCCGCAATCGCCGTGCGGGCCGCCGACTTCGAAGTTGCCGGTGGGGTTGATGTGCGCCAGAATCGCGTTGGCCGGCAGCTTGGACTGATCCTGCCCCGGCAACACGAGTTCGATCGGGCCTTTGAGAAGGTCTTCACGTTCTTTCTTGAGCGTCGGCAGAATCAGTTGTTCGACGATCTGCTTACGGGCTTCGTTCGAGAACAGACCCTTGGCGTCCATGGCGGTGTTGTCGTGTTGCGTGGAAAGCACGACGGTGTGGATGCGGTGCGGGGTGCCGTCGGCGTTGTATTCGACCGTCACCTGGCTCTTGGCGTCGGGGCGGAGAAATTTGATGGCCTTGCTCTCGCGGAGAGTCGCATGATTCTCGACGAGGCGATGGGCGAGGTAAATCGGCAGCGGCATCAGCGAACGCGTTTCCTTGCACGCGAAGCCGAACATCATGCCCTGATCGCCGGCCCCGCCCGCATCGACGCCCATCGAAATGTCGGGCGATTGCGAATGGATATGGCAATCGACCTGGCAGGTGCTGGCCGCGAAACCGATCGTGGGGTCGGTGTAACCGATTTCCTTGATCATCTCGCGGACGATGCGATCGACATGGACCCGGCTCAGATCGGCCTTCGTGGTGATTTCGCCCGAGACGACGGCCAGGTCGGTGGTCACCATCGTTTCGCAGGCGACCCGGCTCATGGGGTCGGCGGCAAGGCAGTAATCCAGGATGGCGTCGCTGATCTGATCGGCCACCTTGTCGGGATGGCCCATGGAAACGGATTCGCTAGTGAAGAGGTAACGCTGAGACACGGGTCGTCCTCGAGTGGGGATACGAAAGATACTGCCAGATTATGCACGGCGGGCGCTACGGCAAGTTCATCGCCCCGCGGCCAAGTTTCGATTCGGTTCGCCACAACGCAGCGAACCGACACATTAGACGAGATCGAGCCGTCGTTTCGTCATTTTTTTCTGATTACAATCCGCACACACGCCGCGGACGATGAAGCTATGCCCTTCCATCTGGAAGTTTTCCTTCTGACAAACCTCCGCGAGAATGTCGGCAATGGCGTGATGTTGAAACTCGATCACCTTATGGCATGCGGTGCAGAACATGTGCTCGTGCTGGGGGTAGCCGTAATCGTGCTCGTAGAACATACGCGGGCCGAAATCGAGGCGACGGAGCAGGCCGGCGTCGACAAGTTTGTTAAGCGTGCGGTAAATGGTCGCCCGGCTCACGCGAAAGCCGGCATCCTTCATCTCGTCCACCAGCTGATCGGCGTCGAAATGGTTGTGCTTGCTGAAGATGTACAGGACCATGTCGCGCTGCTGACCGGTGTAACGCTGCGGCCGCGGGCGAGACATCAAATACTCGCGGAATTTCTCTTCGGGAGATTGAGAAACTTCGATCGCGGGAAGCACGGGATTTCCTCGAAACGAGCTAAGGCGAGGCGACGCCTTGGGAATCGGTCCACACGCCTGGCGGTTCTGTGAGCGATCAGGGGCGACGCCCGAATCGCGTCCATACAGCATCATTGTACGCCGGAACGGGCCGATCGTCAGGCGCATCCGTCCGGCTCATCTGTCAGGCCCATTGAGCCTCCGGTCGAGCGAACTGCACGAAGTCAACCAGGCGCTTGAGTTTTCGCGGGTTTGTCCTTATCGTGACTGCAACGAACTTTGTTTCCCCCAAGGAGGATCGTCATGGCAGCAGGCCGCGGTCGCATTTTCGACAACATCACGCAACTCATCGGCAACACCCCCCTCGTTCGTTTGCACCGCGTCACGGATGGGGCGAAGGGAGATGTCGTCGCCAAGATGGAGAACTTCAATCCGCTTTGGTCCGTCAAGGATCGCATCGGCGTCGCCATGATCGATGCCGCCGAACGGGAAGGCAAGGTCAACAAAGACACCGTCATCATCGAACCGACCTCGGGCAACACCGGCATCGGCCTGGCGTTCACCTGCGCCGCGCGCGGGTACAAGCTCATGGTCACCATGCCCGAGAGCATGAGCATCGAACGCCGTCGACTGCTGAAAGCCTTCGGAGCCGAGATCGTTTTGACGCCCGCCGAGAAGGGCATGAACGGCGCCATCGCCCGGGCGAAGGAACTCGTCGAACAGATGAAGCCGCACTCGTTCATGCCGCAGCAATTCGAGAACCCGGCCAATCCCGAAATTCACCGCAAAACCACGGCCGAAGAAATCTGGAACGACACCGAAGGCAAGATCGACATCCTCGTTTCCGGCGTCGGCACCGGCGGCACGATCACAGGCTGTGCGGAAGTGTTGAAGCAGCGCAAGCCGTCGTTCAAAGCGATCGCGGTGGAGCCGGCTCTCAGCCCGGTCATCACGCAGAAGAAGGC
>JBAXFO010000660.1:0-3398 GCA_037139885.1 Planctomycetota bacterium | reverse complement strand
TCCTTTGGCTGACGGTGCTGCTCACGGTGATCGCCAGCGGCTTCGCATTCAGCAGCGGACTGAGTTTGCCGCCACGGTACAAGAACGCGTTCTTCATGGCCAATTTCACCGGCAACGGCGGCATCGACGCCTTCCGCGTCCAACCCAAAGGCGCCGGCTTCGAGATGGTCGACTACCACGGCTTCGTCAAAGGCAACGGCCTGCTCACGGATGTCGATTTTGGCTACGACGGCAAGATGTACGTAAGCGACTGGGCCCAGTTTCAATGGGACGGCGGTGGCGCCGGTAAGGGGCGAATCTACACGGTCTACGATCCCAAAGCTGTTGCCGACCCGGCGATCGTCGAAGTCAAAAGGCTCTTCGCCAACGGCTTCGGCTCGCTCTCCAATGATCGCCTCGTCGAACTCCTTAATCATGCCGATCAGCGAGTTCGCCAGCGGGCTCAGTTCACGCTGGCAACGGGAGGCGTCAAGAACCTGTCTCTTTTGGCGAACGTCGCCCAGAAGAATCCCGATCAGCTTGCTCGCATCCATGCTTTGTGGGGCATGGGCCAAATTGCCGCGAATCGGCCCGACGATCCGCATCTTCTTTCCCGAGAAACGAAGGCGGTCATCCCGACACTGCTCACGGACCCCGACGCTGAGATTCGCGCCCAAGCGGCCAAGATCGCGGCCCGCGATTCGGATTTCGACAAAGTGTTACTGAGCCGGCTTGAAGACGAAAAGTCCTTGCGCGTCCGCTTCTTCGTCGTGCAGTCGCTGGGGCAGTTACGAAAGAGCGAACTCGCCGATCTCCTTGTCGGTCAGCTTTCAAAGGAACCGGAATTCGATCCGTTCCTGCGTCATGCGTTCGTTCATGCGATTGTCCAATCGGTCACGAAGGACGATTTCCTGAAACGTTCCTTCGCGGAGGCGAAGCGGGGTTCGTCTTCGGATGTCGACCTCATCAAGATCCTCGTCCATCGAGCGTTCGGCGATCCGCGCGTGGCTCGCTATCTCGACGACCCCGATCCGGCCGTCGTGCTGGAAGCCGCCCGCGCCATCAATGATTTGCCGATCGAGGCCGCTTATCCCGACCTGGCGAAGCTCTCGAAGCGATACGCCGAAACGCCGCTGCAACCAGACGATGCGCTCTGGCGTCGCATCATCAATGCGCACTTTCGCCTCGGCGGGATCGAGAATGCCGACGCGTTGATGTCGCTGGCCGAAAATCCCCGCATCAAATCGCACCTTCGCGAAGAGATCGTTCGATGCCTGACCGACTGGAGCCAACCGCCTCCGCGCGACCGCGTCAACGGCTACTGGCGGCCCTTGCCGGCACGCGATGGATCCGTTGCGGTTAAAGTCTTTCGCGACCGCTATGACCGGCTCCTCCTCGCATCGTCCGGTTCCTTGACGACGGCCATCCTTCAAGCCCTGACGAAGCTCAACATTCCCGTCGAGGAAGCGATGTTTGCTTCGATCGTTCGCAATGGCGCCGACGTCGAGCAGCGGATCGGCGCACTCAATCTCCTGGCTCATCGAAAATCCAAACATCTTCCTGGGATGCTCGACGACGCCCTCGCCGCCGGCCCACCCGGGTTGAAAATCGCCGCCCGCGATCACCTTGCCGCGATCGATCCCGTTCGCGGACGCAAAGAGCTGGAAGCGGCGCTCGAGGCGAGCAACCTGCGCGAACGGCAGGCCGCCTACCGATCTCTCGGCGCCCTGAAAGCCGTTCCCCCTCTCACAGCCGCCATGGATAAACTCGTGGCCGGCAATCTTGCTCCCGAAGTCCGGCTCGATGTCCTCGTCGCCGCGCAAAAATCGAAAGACGTCGCCTTGCTCAAACTCGTCGACGAATACAAAAAGACCTTTCCCAAGGACGACGCCCTCGCTCCTTACCGCATTGCCCTGAACGGCGGCGACGCCGACCGCGGCCGTGCTCTCTTCTGGTCGCACACGACGGCTCAATGCGTGCGTTGTCACAAGGTCAAATCCTCAGACGGCGACCTGCGAGGCGGCGATGCCGGCCCCAACCTCAGCGAATGGGCCGCAAAGGGGGACCGCGTCCATTCCCTCGAATCGCTCATTCTCCCGGACAAAAAAATCACTCCCGGCTTTGGTACGGTCACTTTCTCGCTCGACGATGGCCGTGCACTCACCGGCATCCTCAAAAGCGATGACAAGGACACCGTCGTTCTGGTGACGCCGGACAACAAGGAACACCGTTTGAATCGCTCCGCGATCGAATCCCGCAGCCAACCGAAATCTCTTATGCCGGCCATGGGGCCGGTCCTGTCGCTCGACGAACTGCGTGACGTGATCGAATTCCTCGACGACCTGCGTCGAACCGGTGCCCCGAAGTGATCTTGGACGAGGCGTGAATCTCCAGCCGGTTATTAAAAACGAGTCTCCGAGACGGCTGCCGGGAACGGATACTTGGGCGCGAAACGGTACGAGGGCGTCAGGGCGACGTAGACCTGCTGGGCCACGCGGATGCACAAGCGGTCGTAGCTTTCGCGCTTGCCCGCGCGAAAGCCGCCGCCGTGAATGCAGAGGACGACCGGGAACGGGCCATCGCCTTTCTTGGGTCGGGCGATGTTGAGCCGGAGATGCTGTTGCCAGATACTTTTCCACAGCCCGGATATCAGCGCGACACCTGCAAGGAAGCATCCACCCACCCATTTGCCTAATAAAGGTCTACCGAGCCGTACGAGCTAAAAAAGAAACGTCTGTCGCCGCCCAAGCGGCGGCGACAGAGTGTCGTGAGCGAGTTCGGCGCGCCCATCTACTTGCGTGACGGCGACGGGTTGATCAAGAAATTGACGGCGATTGCGGCCCCGGCAATGAATGCGTTGAATCCATGAAGGATTGGCGATGAAGGAAGCATCACCAGGATGACCGAACTTGTCAGCGAGCCAATGATCAGGGCGAAACACAGGCCGCCCGCCGCACTCTGGGCCCACCGAAATTGCAGGAGCAAGAACGTCGATTGGATGGCCATCGCGATGCACAAGAAGAGAACGATGGCGTCGATGCCCAGGAGGAGATCTTCGACCGGCGACCGGACGTTTCGTAACGAAAGGGCTGCGACCAAGAAGCCGTAGCCGAACAGGCCGAGAATTCCGGTCAAAAGGCCGATGAGACCCGCAGCCCTTACCGAAGCCTTGAGCGTTTCGTTGTTTCGCGGGGACTTCCCGAGCGCATCGTCCGGAAATGGAATTTCGGGAACATCTCTGGCCGTGCGCCAGTCATCGAAGTCGGGATGCCAAACACGATCGTTCGGTTTGAGCTTGCCGGTTCGGGCCAGGGCCTTCAGCGTTACTTCGTCGACAGGGCCATGGCGGTCGTTGCCGATGGAATAATACCAGTTTCGGGTTGAGTCCATGAAAGTCTCCTCGAAGTTGGGAACGGTTA
>JBAXFO010000659.1:0-3400 GCA_037139885.1 Planctomycetota bacterium | reverse complement strand
CCTGCAAGATGTTCTTGATGTTGTGCTACAGTGCGAGGATCGTCTGGGCGATGGCGGCGAGTTTTTCGGCTTCGATGAGAGCTTGATGGTAGCGGGTCTCTTCGACGGCGAGGGCGGCTTGGTGGCCGATGGCGATGGCGAGGGCGAGATGGTCGCCCGTGAATTTGCCGGCGACGGTGGTGCGGTCGACGACGTCGCGCTGGCTCAGCTGCGTGTCGAGGTACAAAACGCCCAGGGTTTCATGGCGGCCGCGCATGGGGACGCAGATGACTTCGCGGATGCCGAAATTGACGACGCTTTCGCCGCGGTTGAAACGTTCGTCGCGTGAGGCGTCGGAGAGGAGCACGCCCTGGCGTTCGCGGAGAACGTGATCGACGATCGACTGGCTGAGGAGGAATTTTTCGGGATGGTCGCCCCCCTTGCGCCAGTGGATGGCGGCGGGCTGAGGGGCCGACTTCGCGGAGGTCAGCAAGGCGATGCCGCGATCGGCCGGGATCGAGCGGAAGATGAGTTCGAGCAATTTCTCCAAAAGCTGGGGCACATCGAGAATCAAACTGACGGCCTGGCTGGCTTCGTAAAGGATGGTGAGGTTGGCGAGTTGTCCTTGCAGCCAGGGGCTCGATTTTTCCGGTTGGGTGAGGATGCGGCTGCCTTCGCCTTCGCCGATGGTTTTGATGATGGCGGAGGCCAGGTCGGATTCGCCGCCGCGGGCGATCATGCTGATTTTCTCGGCCAGGTCGTTGGCGAGAGACGTCGCATGGCGGGCTTCGCTGCCGAAGACGAGGACCGATTGCCCGATGGCGATGTGATCGCCGATTTGCAGCACGGCCTTGGTGATGCGTTGGTTGTTGACGAAGGTGCCGTTGGCGCTCGAGAGGTCGACGATGTGGAAGACGCCATCGACGCGGCGGAATTCGGCATGCCGGCGTGAGACTTCGGTGTCGTGCAGGCGAATGCGGTTGGAGGCGTCGCGCCCCACCGTGACAGCTCCCTCGCCGAGGTCGAACTGCTTGCCTTCGTCGTTGCCTGTCAAAATGAGCAAGCGCGCCACGGCGATTCCTTGAGGGGAGACGGTTGCCTGGTGAGGTTCACGATACCCGAGGCCCTCAAAGGTGACAAGGAGAGAGATTCGCCCCCCTGCTCGTCCCTTATCCACGAACATGCAACCGCCCGGATCCCCCCCCAAGCCGACCCTGGGGCGGAAGATTCGCAGAATGCCTCAAGAGATGCCTCTTGGGCGGTCCATATTGACCTCATAAGCGAGGGAACTTACATTGACTACTTGCCAAGGGCGAACTTTGCGGGCGAGGCCGACTCGTCGGCCCCAGGGACAGGAACCCTCTTCCATGAACGCCGATAAAAGTCTCGATGCAAGTGTTTGGGAACGTTTCACCGATGGCGTCAACGCCGTCTCGGAGGGCGTCGTCGGATTTCTCGGCCGCATGTTCGGCTCGAGCAACGACCGCATGGTCCGCTCGCTCGGCTATGTGCGCACGCGCGACGGCTCACATGCGATCACCTCGAACTCGCTTCTGGATCAGGTGAATAGCCTGGAAGAAACGATGCAAGCGATCTCCGACGAGGAGCTCAAGAACAAGACGAAGGAGTTCCGCGAACGCCTGGAGAACGGCGAAGCGCTCGACGATCTCCTCCCCGAAGCGTTCGCCGCCTGCCGTGAAGCGGCGCGCCGCACCAAGAACATGCGTCACTTCGATACGCAGATCGTCGGCGGCATCATCCTGCACCGCGGCAATATCGCCGAAATGGCCACCGGCGAAGGCAAAACCCTCGTCGCCACGCTGCCGGCCTGTTTGAACGCCATCTCCGGCAAGGGCGTGCATGTCATCACGGTGAACGATTATCTCGCCCGCCGCGACTGCGAATGGATGTCCCCCATTTATCATGCGATGGGCATCACCTGCGGCTTCATCCAAAGCGACATGGATCCCACGCTGCGCCGCAAGGCGTACGAATGCGACATCACCTACGGCACCAACAGCGAATTCGGCTTCGATTACCTGCGCGACAACATGAAACTGGCCAGCTGGGGCGATCCGAATTACGAATCGTGGAATCAGCAAGTGCAGCGTGGTCTGAACTTCGCCATCATCGACGAAGTCGACAACATTCTCATCGACGAAGCCCGCACGCCGCTCATCATTTCGGGTCCGGCGCAAGACAACCCCGATCTCTACCGCAAGGCGAACAAGATCGCCGCCCAGCTGGGCGACCTGGAACGCAAAGCCCAGGTGAAGCTCAAGGAGATCGGCCACGGCCTCACGATCCCCGATCATCCGCTCACGAAGGACGAACACGAGGAAGCCGTCCAGGATCAGCAAGTGACCAAGGGGATCAAGAACCCCAAGACCGAGATCCCGGCCGCGACCGACGACACCATGGACGTGAGTAAGATCGAGCTGCCCAGCGAAGACAAGAAGGAAAAACGGCTCGGCTACTATTTCGAAGTGAAGGAGAAGGAGCGGACCTGCCATCTCACCGATGAAGGCATCCGCATGGCCGAGAAGTTGGCGGGCGTCGACAGCTTCTACACCGCCGGCAACATGGAATGGCCGCACCTCATCGACAACGCCCTCAAGGCTCATCACCTCTATCACAAAGACAAGAATTACGTCGTGATGCGCCATCCCGAATCGAACGAGATGGCCGTCATCATCGTCGACGAATTCACGGGCCGGCTCATGGTCGGTCGGCAATGGTCGGACGGTTTGCATCAAGCCGTCGAAGCCAAGCACGAACGCGACGGCGTGCAGATCAAGGACGAAACGCAAACCCTCGCCACCATCACGCTCCAGAATTACTTCAAGCTCTACAAGAAGCTCTCCGGCATGACCGGCACCGCCATGACCGAGGCGAACGAATTCTGGAAGATCTACAAGCTCGACACCGTCGCCATCCCGACCAACAAGCCGATGACCCGGCTCAATTTTCCCGATCTCGTCTACATGACCGAGAAGGAAAAGTGGGACGCGATCGTGCAGGAAATCGAAACGCTGCACAAGTTCGACGTCGTTCATCTCAACGACTCGACCGATGTCGTCGGCAACATCACGAAAGAAAGCGATACCGAGCTCGTCGTCAAGCTGAAGGAGAGCAAGGAAACGCAGACGATTCCGATCGCCGACATCGATGAGGTCGACCGCGCCGGCCGGCCGATTCTGATCGGCACCACGGACGTCGATCGTTCGGAAAAGCTGTCGCGGCTTTTGCAAAAGCGTGGCATCAAGCACGAGCTCTTGAACGCGAAGCCCGAGTATGCGAGCCGCGAGGCGGAGATCGTCGCCCAGGCAGGCCGCATCGGCGCCGTGACCATTTCGACGAACAGGGCTGGCCGCGGCACGGACATCATTCTCGGCTGCAATGCGGAAACGCTCTCGTGGGT
>JBAXFO010000658.1:0-3402 GCA_037139885.1 Planctomycetota bacterium | reverse complement strand
GCGCCACCCTCGCTCACGCGTCGGGCTTCCAGCGAAATCGCGCACGGTCATTTAGTCCTTGATCGAATGGCTTGGCGACGCTTCGCAGAAGCGCGACTGCGAAGACGCAGCTGCGAGGCGTCGCTGAGCTCTTTTTAAAAAGGTCGTTTCCATTCCGCCTGGGCGAACATGCTCGCCGACTTCGTCGATCTCTGGTCGAACCTGCCCAACTGGGTCGTCGTCCTCGCCGCCATCGCCGACTTCTTCATCGTCGGCGGCTTTCTCATCTGGGTCTTGATGAGCAAGACCGACTCGACCTCGGCCGTCGCCTGGTGTCTGCTGATCTTCTTTCTGCACATCATTGGCGTGCTGCTCTTCATCTTCTTCGGTTACCAACACGTCCGCCGCCCCCTCAACCGCAAACGCCGGCATCGCGCCCAGTATCACGATCCGCCGTCGCCGGAAACGTATTCCGGTTTCACGAAATGGGTGCACGCTCCTCCGGTGCAGCCTCCCGAAGAGATGACGACGGGCCTGGCGTCACTCGCCAGCAAGCTCGGCGCCTCCCCGGTCACCGACGGCAATCACGTCGACTTCTTTGATCACGGCCCTCCCGCCATCGAAGCGATGATCGAGGCCATCCGCGCCGCCCGACATCATATCCACCTCGAGTTTTTCATCTTTCATCCCGACGCCATCGGTCGCCGCGTCGTCGACGAACTCACCGCCAAGGCCCGCGCCGGCGTGCAAGTTCGCCTCCTTTACGACGCCATTGGCACGCGGGGTCTGAGTTATCGCGTCCTCAAAGACTTTCACGACGCCGGCGGCCAATCGTCGGCGTTTCTTTCCATCTCGCTGTGGCGGCGTCGCTTCCAGATCAACATGCGGAATCACCGCAAGATTCTGGTCGTCGATGGCGAGGTCGGCTTCGTCGGCGGCCTGAACATCGGCGATGAATACATGGGCCGCTCGAAATACTTCGGCCCCTGGCGCGATACGCACCTGCGCATCCGCGGCCCCGGCGTTTATGATTTGCAACGCGTTTTCGTCGAAGACTGGGACTTCGCCGCGGACGAACGCATCGCCGAAAGCGAGCATCCCAACTATTTCAAGGCGACGGCGGGCGGCGGGACGCACGCTCTGCAGATCATCGATTCCGGGCCCGATCAAGATTATCGCGCGATTCGCGAGGTCTACTTCGCCGCCATTTTGAAAGCGAAACGCCGCGTCTGGATCGCCTCGCCGTATTTCGTTCCCGATGCCGCGCTGCTCGAAGCCGTCCGCCTCGCAGCCTTCAGCGGCATTGATGTGCGTCTGCTCTTTCAAGGAAAGCCCGACCGCTGGATGCCCTATTTCGCGGCTCGTTATTACTTCACCGATGTCATGCGGGCTGGCGTGAAAATCTTCCAATACCAGGGCGGCATGATGCATGCCAAGGTCCTGATCATCGACGATGAATTCGCCTCGGTGGGCACCGCGAATTTCGACAACCGCAGTATGTTTCTCAATTTCGAAGTGAACTGTTTGATGTATTCGGTCGACGCGACGCTCACGCTCGACGCCCTGTTCGCACGCGACTTCGCGAACTCGCGGTTGCTCGATCCGCACGAGTTCGCGAAGCGCTCGTTCTGGGTGCGGCTCGCGGAAAATGCGTGCCGACTCTTCTCTCCCGTGTTATAACAACACCGTTTGGCGGAGCGCCGCCGACACCCCCAACCCTTGCCGGAGTTTCGCATGCTTCGCTCGTTTCTCGCCATGTTGGCCGTGGCTGCGGCCGCGACGTTCGCTCACGCCGACGAGGTGACGCTCGACAATTTGAAGTCGACGACCCCCGCCTCCTGGAAATCGGAAAAGCCCAGCAACAAGTTCCGCGCCTATCAGTTCACCGTCCCCAAAGCCAAGGGCGACGACGCCGACGCGGAAATCGTGATCTTCTTCTTCGGCCCCGGCGGCGGCGGCGGCACCGCCGAAAACCTCAAGCGATGGAAAGGCATGTTCGACGCTCCCGAGGGCAAATCGATCGACGACGTCTCCAAGGTCGAGACCTTCAAGATCCCCAAGGCGGAAATCACCTATCTCGACGTCAAGGGAACTTACCTGTCCAAGTTCCCGCCGTTCGATCCGAACGCCAAGCTCACTCGCAAGGAAAACTACCGCCGCCTGGGCGTCGTTTTCGAAAGCGAGAACGGCCCCTATTTCATCACCGTGACCGGCCCCGCCAACACGGTCGCCGCCGCCAAGACCGACTTCGACAATTGGCTCAAGAACTTCAAATAACCCGTAGGGTGGGTTGAGCGGAGCGAAGCCCACCAAAAGGCGCAAGATCTTCGTCCCAATTCGAAAACCGACGTTGGAGACGGTTGGTGCACCTTTCGGTGGGCTTCGCTCCGCTCAACCCACCCTACATGATTTTATGTCTGTGCCGTTTGATTATCATTTGCCCCCCGACCTCATCGCCCAGGAGCCGTGCGAGCCGCGCGACCATGCTCGTCTTCTCGTGTCGCGCCGCTCGTCCGCATCCTTCGAACATCGCCATATCGAGGATCTGCCCAATCTCCTCGCGCCCGGCGATTTGCTCGTTTTGAACGATACCCGCGTCCTCCACGCCCGCCTCATCGGCCAACGCAAAAAGACAGGCGGCCGCTGGGAAGGTTTGTTCCTTCGGGCCCTGGCGGACGGTTCGTGGGAGATGCTCTGCCAAACCGGCGGCCGACCGCAACCGGGCGAAGCGGTGGTCGTCGATTCCGGCGCTCTGGAACTGATTCTGGAAGAGAAGGGACTCGAAGGCCGCTGGCGCGTGCGGCCTCTCGCGACCGGCGAACCAGCAGCGCTTCTCGAACGCCACGGCCAGGTGCCGCTGCCGCCCTACATCCGCGCCGGCCAGGCACGCACCGCCGACGCCGCCCGCTATCAGACGATTTACGCAAACCACGCCGGAGCCGTCGCCGCTCCCACGGCCGGGTTGCACTTCACGCCCGAGCTATTCGCCCGCCTCGCCGAATGCGGCATCGACAAAACCTTCGTCACGTTGCACGTCGGGCTAGGGACATTTCAACCGATCAAGGTCGACGACTTTCGCGAACACGCCATGCATGCCGAATGGGGTTCCATCGGCGCCGAAGCCGTTGCAGCGATCGGACGCTGCCAGTCTCGGGGCGGCCGCGTCGTCGCCGTGGGAACGACCTCGGTCCGCGTCCTCGAATCGGCGGCGCGGTCCGGCGAGCTGCAGCCATGGTCGGGGGAGACGAACTTGTTCATCTATCCCCCGTATCGCTTTCGCGTTGTCGAGGGATTGCTGACGAACTTCCATCTCCCCCGCACCACGCTCTTACTGATGGTCGCCGCGCTCATGGGCGCTGAGCGAATGGAAGAAGCGTATCGCATCGCCATCGCGGAACGCTACCGCTTCTACAGCTATGGCGA
>JBAXFO010000657.1:0-3405 GCA_037139885.1 Planctomycetota bacterium | reverse complement strand
GAACGTGACTGTGACCCTCACCGGCAGCGACGATGTCGGCTCCATCAACCGCACCACAACCACGAATGCTTCGGGCAACTACTCGTTCACGAACCTCCGCCCGGGCTCCTACACCATCACCGAAACCCAGCCGTCAGGTTACAACGACGGCTCGGAAACGAACGGCAGCCTCGGCGGCAACGTCGGCAACGATGTCTTCTCGGGCATCGTCGTCGCCATGGGCGCCGCGGGCACGGGCTACAACTTCGGCGAACTCGTGCAGGACGACGCCGATGTCGGCATCGTGAAAACCGCCTCGGCCGCCAGCGTCAACGTCGGCGACACGCTGACGTACACGCTCACCGTCACCAACTACGGCGCCTACACCGCGAAGGGCCTCACCGTCACCGACACGCTCCCGCCGGGCGCTGTCTACGTCAGCGCCAGCGGTTCGGGTTGGGCCGTCACCCAGGCCAACGGCGTCATCACGGCGACCATGCCGTCGCTCGCCGTGGGGGCCAGCACGGTCATCACGGTCCAGATCAAAGTGCCTGCCGTGAGCGCGACGCTCACCAACACCGCCGTCGTGACCACGACCACAACCGACAAGAACCCCAACAACAACACCAGCACGGTGACGACTCCCGTCAACGTGCCCGGCACGAGCCTCAACGCCATCGTCGGCGTGCCATATGGCGTCGCCGGGAAGAATCAGTTCCTGAGCAGCACCTATTCCCAATTCCTCACGGACGGCAAGAGCGCCGCGATCGTCAACGGTCTGTTCCAAACCGTGCTCGAACGCATCCCCGACACGGCCGGGCTCAACCACTTCGTCGATCTCATGCGTTCCGGCACGTCGGCCGCCGAGGTGACCACGCTTCTTTGGAACTCCGACGAGCACCGCACTCTGCAAGCGAATCAAACGTACCAGGCGGTTTTGGGACGAGCGCCGAGCGACGCCGAACGTCAATCGGCGATCAATTCGCTCAAAGCCGGATCCAACGAAGCGACGCTCGCCCGCGGCCTGTACACCTCGGCGGAATATCAGAACACTCACGGCAACAGCGCCAACCTCGTGGGCAGCCTTTATCTCAGCGTGACCGGATCGCTGCCCACGGCGGTCCAGAGTGCGTCGACGCTTTCGACGCTCGCCAACTCGCCGCTCGACCAAGTCGTCGCCAGCATCCAGCAATCGGACGACGGCCTGCGTAGCGTCATCCGGGCGGCCTACCGCGAAGTGCTCCGCCGCAACGCCAGCGAAGCCGAAGTCAACTCGTGGCTGACGCAGATGAAGTACAACGGCGTGACTCAAGATTCGCTCTACTTCACGTTCCTGAACTCCGACGAGTTCAAGACCTTGGCCCTCAACGCCATGAAGAAGTAAGCGTTCTTGCGTGGCGACAAGCCGATCGACTTGTCGCCACTTTTACGTAGGGTGGGTTGAGCCAACGGCGAAGCCCACCAAAAGGTTGTTACGCTTCCCCTATTTCCGAAACCGATGATGGGGATCGCGTCAAACCTTTCGGTGGGCTTCGCTCTGCTCAACCCACCCTACAAAATCCCCTTTACATAAAGCCTGCGTCGCTTCCGAGCGCCGCAGGCTTTCCCATTTCGGTCCGCGTGGAAATCTGTGCCGTCCGCAACGGTCGTGCGTAATGTTCTCAAGTTCGGCATTGCGACGCCCACTTCGGTCATGCCTTGGAATCTTCGGGTGTGTTCTTTTTCGGCTGGCGGATCTGTTCTGCCGAAGATTAACGGCGAACCATCAGCGACACGCTGGGGAGTTCGCCCAGGCGAGTTTGGAACGCGCCGGCGCGAGCGCTTATTCACGGAGGAGACGTCATGCGTCGTTTGCTACACAGAGGATTGTGTTTGGCGCTCGGGCTCTCGGCCATGCCCGTCGCCGCGCAGGAGCTCAACTTCCGCGCCGTCGCAGCCCGCCCGCCCGTGCCTCAGCAAGTTCAGGCCACGAGCGAGATCCCCCTCATGCTGAGCCGGCCGACGCCCATCGCGACGACGGTCATCTTCCGCGCCAAGCAGGAACACGACGGCGGCATCATCGTCCCCGCCGATCCCGTTCAGCCCGCGGGTCTTCGCTTCGCCCAGAAAGACCTCGGCCGACCCAGCCCGCTGCCCAGCGGAGCTCCGGCCGATTTCCCGCCGTCGCCGACGCTGATCAGCCCGCCGCCGGTTTACTCGGGGCCGATGAACTCGGGCCAAATTAGCAATAGCCCGATGTCAGGCCCCGTGATATCCGGGCCGATGTCGTCGGGCCAAGTCATCACCGGCGACATCGTCTCCGGCGGCTGCGCCTGCAACAGCGGCGGCCACGGCATCTTCGGCGTCTTCGACGGCATGATCGCCGAAGATCCCATGGGAAGCTGCTGCGGCAATTCGTGCTCCACGTGCGGGCCGCGCTGGCAGCCCCTCCAAGGCCTGCACGACCTCTTCTCCTGCGGGTGCAACACCGGCTGCTGCGACCCGCGCACGGCTCTCTGGATTCGCGGCGAATATCTGCTCTATAACATCACGCAGCAGAACGTCCCTCCCCTGGTGACCCAGTTCGCGGGCGGCGCGGGCAACTTCCAGAACCTCCCCATCGGTTCGGGCAGCACGGTCATTTACAACAACAACAACATCAACGACGCCATCCAAAACGGCGGACGCATCACGCTCGGCTTCTGGTTCCCCCGCCACAGCGATTGGGGTATGGACGCGTCCTACTTCTACATCGGCAACCGCACCGGCGACTACAACGCCTCGTCCGACGGCAGCGTCGCCATCGGACGGCCTTTCATCAACAACGACCCCGCCAATCCCCTGTTCAACAAGAACGACGCCGAGATCGTGGCCGCCACCAACCTCGACGGCACCCGCGTCCCCGGGGCGATCAACATCTCGTCCAGCACGCAGCTCTGGGGCGTCGAGGCCAACCTGCGCCGCAAGCTGTGCTGCGGCCCGGGCTACTGGATCGATGGGCTCGTCGGCTTCCGTCACTTGCAATTGCAAGACTACGTCAACATCACCGAGAGCATCGGCCTACGGGACAACGGCGCCGGGGCTCGCGCGGGCAGCACCGTCGTCAACGATTCCTTCGGCACCAGTAACGTCTTCAACGGCGGCCAACTCGGTCTCGAAGCCGAATGGCGTTTCCGCCCCCGCCTCACCCTCGGCGGCTTCGTCAAGGTGGCTGCGGGCAACATGCATCAAACCGTCACCATCAACGGATCGACCACGATCAACAACGGCGTCTTCAACGGCCGATCGTTCGCCAGTCAAACCCAGCAAGGCGGCCTCCTCGCCCAGGGCACGAACATCGGCACGCAATCCGTCGATCGCTTCGTCGTGATCCCCGAGTTCGGCGTCCGCCTCGGTTGGGACATCACCAATCATTGGCGCTTCATCGCCGGTTACAACGTGCTGTAC
>JBAXFO010000656.1:0-3413 GCA_037139885.1 Planctomycetota bacterium | reverse complement strand
ACCAGCTTAAAATGATCTGGCCGACTTGCCCTGCGCGGAGAATGGACAGCTACGGTTGATGGTTCAGGCGCTTAAAACGGCGACGTTCCTTTCCGTGCTCTTCATCGTCGTTTACGGCGGCACGAACTGGTTCACCGCGCAGCGCCCGGCCGAGCAGGTCGGCGTTTGGTGTTTCGCCTGGGAGCTGCCGCTCGTTCCGTACGTGCCGCTGCTGATGATTCCCTACATGTCGATCGATCTCTTCTTCTTCATGGCCGCGTTTCTGTGCCGCGACGCGCGCGAGCTACGCGTCTTTGCGAAGCGAGTCACGTTTTCGATCTTGGTGGCCGCAGCGTTCTTCTTGTTGCTGCCGCTCAAACTCGCCTGGCCGGAGCGGCCACGGGGCGCCGGGTGGTTCGGCGATTTCGTCGAGGCGTCGTGCACCGCGCCGTTTCTCATGGAATATCCGCACAACCTGTTCCCGACTCTGCACATCGCTCTGTGCGTCATCCTCGCCGACATCTACGGCCGACACACGCGCGGCGTCGTAAGGGCGTTGGCGTACGTGTGGTTTGTCTTGATTGGCGTGTCCACAGTGCTCACCTGGCAGCATCACCTCATCGATGTCGCTGGCGGGCTTTTGCTGGCCGCGTTCGCATTCCACTTTCATCGCGATGCGAGCCCTCGAAGCCCGGTGACGCCCAATCCGCGAATCGCTGGTTACTATGGCATGGCGGCGGCGCTGGCGTTAGTTGTTGTGCCGTTCACTTTGCCGTGGGGTGTGTTTCTGTTGTGGCCGGCGGTGGGGTTCGGCATGATCGCGGCTGGATACCTCGGTCTCGGTCCGGGCGTCTTTCGCAAAGAAAGGGGCGGACTGCCGCTCAGCACATGGATCGTGCAGGCGCCGGCTCTGCTGAGCCAATATCTTTCGCTGGCGTATTATCGCCGCCGAAGCCGGGCGTGGGACGAACTCGTTCCGGGCGTGTGGATTGGCCGCAGGCTGTCGAACGCGGAAGCCGCCGTGGCTATTGACGAGGGAGTGACGGCCGTGCTCGATCTCACGGCGGAATTTCCGGAAGCGAGTCCGTTTCGAGCGAGCCGGTATCGGAATCTGCCGATTCTCGATTTGACGGCTCCGACGCCCGACCAACTCCGCGAAGCGGTCGACTTCATCGCGGCAGAGGCCGCGCGAGGGACGGTTTACGTGCATTGCAAAATCGGTTATTCGCGAACCGCCGCCGTCGCTGGCGCGTATCTCCTCGCCAGCGGCCAAGTCGAGACGGCGGATGACGCGATCGCCCGCTTGCGTGAAGTGCGACCCGCAATCATCATCCGCCCGGAAGCGGTCGAGGCGTTGCATGCCTATGCGCGGGATCGCATGAGGCGATTGTCGCCGGCCCGGGCCGCGGTGAGCTCGCGATCAAAAACCGCTAAGAGCTAATAGCCATTAGCTCTTAGCTCTTAGTGGGTTTCCCAAACTTCGACGTCTCACCCCGGTTGTTGCTGCACCGTCCAGTTCCATGTCTTCGTCGCTTCTTGCCGAGCTCCGGGGCTGGTGGCGGTGCCGGAGATGGTGGCGCCGTTGAGGGCGCCGGTGTAAATCACGGAGCCGTTGGCGAACGAGAGGGTGAATTGATTGCCCTGTTGCCGCCAGATTCCTTCCGCGGTCGATTGGGCGTCGGTCATGATCGCCCGACCGTTTGAGTACATGGCAAAGGAGAGTTTGCCGTAACCGGGGAGCGTTTCAGAACCGGCGAACCGGCGCGGCGTTTCGGTGGGCAAAGCCCGGGCGACATCGACCGGCGCTTTGCCCGCAAAAGCGATGGGCGTATCTTTGGAAAGCGATGGCGACCAGGTCACGATGGCGTCTTGTTTTTGCGGCACGCGGGCGGCGGTTAATAGGTCGTTCGTGCGTTTCTTCGAATAGAGCTGAATCTCGCCCAGGGTGATCTTCGTATCTCGATTCAGGTCGCCTGCGGCCGTCAAAGAATCGGCGAAGGCTTTGGCGTAGGCGCTGTAGTTGCCCATCGCGGTGCTCGTTTGATCGGGCGCGCTCGCCAGCATGAGCGACATGCCCCCTTGATTGGCGGCCTGATAGCGCTGCAAATACGGCTGCGCGGCCACGGCCATCTGACCGGAGTAACACGCATCGATGACGATGATGACGTTCTTCTTCTGCCGCACGAGTTGATCGCCGATGTCGAGGATCTGTTTGTCGGTGAGGGCGGTGTTGACGAAGCGCTGCGGGTGAAAGTCGGACGGGAGAAAGAACCAGGTGGGGCCCTTGTTGCCGTTGGTGCGCGCGCCGTGGCCGCTGAGGAAGAGCACCATGGTGTCGCCGGCAGCGCCTTGTTTCGTCATGTTTTGAAACGACGCCGTGATCGCGCCATGGCTGGCCGCATCGTCGAGGAAAATGCGTTCTTTCACGGCGCGATACATCGTCCCCGTTTGCGCCTGAAACGCGGCCACGGTATTGCGTGCGTCGTTGAGGCAGCCTTTCAGCTTGTCGGCATTGCGATAATTATCGACGCCGGCCGAGATGATGTAACATTCGGGCAAGCTCGGATTGAATGGCACGGGGGGCTTTTTCGAGACTTCGCGCTCGGTGATGTGCAGCGTGGCGGCGAGGATCTCGTTTTGAAACGTGCCGACGTAGATGTCGTACCGTCCCGACATGGGCTTGCCGATGCGGACGAGCGGATCGAGGCCGCCGCCGCTGTCGTCGTCGGCGACCCAGCTGCCATCGGGCAGGTTAATAAGCAGCGTCGTATCGCCGACCGATTTCACCGTGAACAGGAGCGGAAATTTGCCCGCCGTGTAATGTAGGCTGAAATCGGGAGCCTTCGCGACATGAGCGTTGACGCCGCCCGTGTTGACGGTCAGTTCACCGCCCGCCTGGACATCTCGGGTGAATGGATCGGGCTGGAAGTTCGCCGAGAGTTTGACGGCCCCGTTAGTCGGTTTGAGGTTGGGGTCGGGTTGCCCCTGAGCGTTCGCCTGCCCAGCAATGCCGATGAGCGCCACGACCGCGGCGATGAGATGTTTCGTGAAAAGGCGGCGTGACATTGGACCATCCTCCCTGAAGATTATGAGAGGATGCTAAAGCTCTTGAATCGCCTTGTCAACATAACCTCACGATTGCGAAATGCGAATCGCCGCGACACCGGCAGCGGAGCACGGGTCGCGGCGAAAGCGAAACGCCTATTTCGATTTCTTCGTGGCCGGCGCCGCGACGTCTTTCAGAAGCACGAGCGTCTTGACGCGCGGGTGATCGTTGCCCGACGCGGCCAGGGGGGCGGCGAGGATGGCCTTGACCGTGTCGCCCGGGCCGAAGTCGCCCAAGGTGGCCGGTGAACCGGGGAGCTTTTCGGCGGGAGCCGCGCTGGCGGCGGGGGTCTTTGCGGGGGCTTTCAATTCGCCTTTTTCGTCGAATT
>JBAXFO010000655.1:0-3417 GCA_037139885.1 Planctomycetota bacterium | reverse complement strand
GGGCACGCTCAAGAGCCCCAGATGCAAGCGACTTCCCGTGCGAATGCCCATGGACGAAATGCTCACGAAATCCTCGAAATCGCTTGCGCCCGCTCGCGTTCCAGATGGGCCGCGAGCAGCGCGAAGGCCTGGCGCTCGCGGTCGCCCCCGGTTTTGGCGACGATGGTTTCGAGCCGGGCGAATTCGAGGGCCATGTCGTCGAGAGACAAAAACGCGGTCCGCGTCGCCAAAATCGCCGCTTCCAGCACGGCATGCTTGGCGCGGTTAAAGCCGAAAAACTCACGCCGGACGCCCGAGTGCGTCACCTCGGCCTCCATGGTGACGCGTTCGCTTTGGTCGTCGATCGACACGACGCGAAACTCGTAGTAGCGGCACGCGCTTTCGATGACATAGCCCAAAATCGAATACGCACGCGACACCTCGGGCGTCGGCTCGACGGCGCCGATCGCTCCTTGCGCGAGCATATACACGTCGTCCGTCACGTGAAACACGCCCTCGCCGAGGCTCTTCAAATTGAGGTACGTTTGCGCCGTTCGAAACGGACGCAAAATCAGCCGGCTCATCGTCGGCTCGACGAGCGGCCCCATCGGCGCAATATTCAAATCGCCGGCGGGCGAAATCGTCGTGACGATGCCTTCGAGAATCATGCTGCGTTCCTTTCGAGGCATTGTACGGCGAAGCGATTCTCGCGACATGGATCAATTTGCTTGCTCTGCGCCCTTCCGCCTTGTCTACTGAATTCTGGCTCGCCCAAGATTCCCGCCTCGCTTTCGCGTCCTCTGCGAACGACTTCGTCCTTCAGGAACTCTCCCATGCGCTCGGCTTTATCGCTCGGCCTGTTGATGGTTTTGTCCCAAATCCTTTTGGCTCAGGCGCCGCGGATCGCCGTCGTGCAGCCTGCCGGAGCCAAGGCGGGCGGTACGGTGCAACTGACGATCGCCGGCCAAGATCTCGAAGGCGTCGAAGGGTTGCACTTCAGCTTCCCCGGCGTGAAAGCCGAACTGCAAGGAACCGAAACCGTCGTCGAAGCCCCCGCCAAGAAAGGCCAAAAGAAGGCGGCGACGGCCCCCAGCGCCACCCTGCGCGTCAAAGTGACGCTCCCCCCCAACAGCCCCGTCGGCCTCCACGATGTGCGCCTCGTCGGCAAGCTCGGCGTCAGCAATCCCCGGCCCTTCATCGTCGGCGAGCTCGAAGAACTTTCCGAGACCGAACCCAACGACGACGTGCCCCAGGCTAACAAGATTCCGCTCAACGTCACTGTCAATGGCGTCATCAGCGCGCCGACCGATGTCGACTTCTTTCAGTTTTCCGGCAAGAAGGGCCAACGCGTCGTCGCCAGCTGCCTGACCACAAGCATCGAGAGCAAGCTGCAAGCCACTGCCGAGATCTTCACCCTCGCCGGCCGGCCGCTGGCGAGCAATCGCAACTATCAAAACAACGACGCCGTCGTTGACGCGACTCTGCCCGAGGATGGCGACTATCTCATACGGCTTTCGAGCTTCACGCACACGCAAGGCGGCGTCGACTACAACTACCGCTTGACCGTAGGGACCATGCCGTGGATCGATGCCGTCGTTCCCGCGGCCGTGGAGCCGGGCAAGGAAACGAAAGTTCTCGTCCTGGGCCGCAACCTTCCTGGCGGCGTGCTCGATCCGAAGCTGCTGCTCGACGGGCGGCCGCTCGAAAGGGCGACCGTGACCGTGAAGGCGCCGGGCGACGCGGCCGCCCAACAACGGCTCGACTCGGCGACGCTCACACTGCCCGCGCGGTCGTCGCTCGACGGTTTCGATCTGCGGCTCACGAATCCGAGCGGTTCGTCCAATCCGTATTTCCTCGCCTTCGCCAAGAGCCCGGTCGCTGTCGAAGTCGAGCCGAACGATCGGCCCGACATGGCCACGCCGCTCACGGTTCCCGTGCAAGTCAGCGGTTGGGTCGATCGTCGCGACGTCGACTGGTTCCGCTTCAGCGCCAAAAAGGACGTGCCCCTGGCGATCGAACTGTTCGCCGATCGCTTGAACCCGACGCTCTTCGGCTCCGCGGTCGATCTCAAGTTCGTCGTTCTCGGCCCCGACGGCAACGTGGTGACGACGCAGGACGAAAACCCCGAGATCATGGCCAACCATTTTTTCGCTCGCCATGAAGACCCCGCTCGCTATCGCTTGGCGCCGACCGCCGACGGCGAATACCGCGTCGGCGTCAGCGCGACGGACGATCTCTCGGGCCCCCGCTCGGTCTACTCGCTGCGGATCGCCCCGGAGGACGGCGATTTTCGCGTCGTGGCCACGGCGCTCTCGCCGCTCGGTCCCGATGCCGCCGTCGTCGGGACTCAGGGCCGGTATGCGTTCAATCTTTTCGTCTGGCGCCTGGGCGACTTCGCCGGCGACATCACCGTGCAGGGCAAGAAACTGCCCCCGGGCGTGAGCGTGACGCCGCAGGTAATTTCCTCGAATCAGAAAACGGCCGCGGTCGTTGTTTCGGTGGCGGCGGACGCTCCGCAATTCACCGGCGCGATCGAGTTGGAAGCGGTCGCCCTGGTCGACGGCAAGAAACAGACGCGCGACGTGCGCGCGGCCGGCATCGCGTATCCCGTCAGCCTGATCACGCAGCCGACCGTGGGCCGACTCGATCGCGAATTGATTTTCGCCATTCGCGACAAGGCGAAATACTCGCTGACGCCGACGAAAGACCGTCTCGCGTTCCGTCAGGGGGAAAAGGTCAACCTCGCCCTTAAACTGCAAGCGTTGAATCCGGAGTTCAAAGGAACCGTCCAGGTCTTCGGCGTCGGCCTCCCCACCGGCATGGTCCTGCCGCCGACGACGCTCACGATCGACAAAGAAACGCCTCTCACGTTCGATTCGAAAACGCCGATCGCTCCCGGCAACTACACCGTCGTCCTCCGCGGCCAAACGCAACCCGCCACGGGCAAGCCCCCCGTCAAAGGCGCCCCCACGAACTTCATCGAGCACGCCACACCCGTCGCGCTGACGATCGTTCCGAAACAGGTGCTCGAACTGACGCCCCCTGCCGAGGCCGTCGCGTTGACACGCGGCAAAGACGCCGAAGCGAAGGTGAAAATCGCGAAGCTCTTCGCGTTCGACGGTCCGGTGGAAGCGACGCTCGTTCCGGGCACGAAAGGCGTAACGCTGACGCCCCTAAAATCGAAGGGGGATGAGGGCGAAGTGAAGCTCGTCTTCCGCGCCGGCGATGACGCCCCGGCCGGCATGATTCCGATCGTGGTGCGTTGGACCGCACGGATTCACGACCTGGAAGTGACCAACGATATGAAAATGAACGTCCTGGTGAAATGACGGTTCGCCGCGGCTCAGCGAACCGAGATGGCGATGCGGAACGCTTCCGCATCGCCATCTCGCAGTCCTTAAACCTGCAGCAGCGAATTGATCGACTTGACCAACTCGC
>JBAXFO010000654.1:0-3417 GCA_037139885.1 Planctomycetota bacterium | reverse complement strand
CTCCTGCGGAGAGCCGCGAACTTCCAATCAATCGCTCCCCTTTCAACCTGTCATATTCGCGCTCATCGATCCGCTCAAAGCGCACCGTATCGCCCGTCTCCAGCGGGAAGTAATCGTCCCTCACATTCACCAACTCCAGAGGCGTTTGGCCGACGATATTCCAGCCGCCGGGACGGGGCTCCGTGTAAATTCCCGTCTGCCGGCCCGTCATGCCGACGCTGCCAGCGGCGACGCGAACGCGCGGCGACGCCAGCCGAGGGACGCCGCTCAGTTCGGGGGGAAGATATCCCAGATAAGGAAAGCCCGGGCAGAAGCCAATCGCGTAAACCGTGTACGTCGTCGACGTGTGGCTGCGGATGACCGCGTCGGCGTCGAGTTCGGTGTGCTGGGCGACGCGGTCGAGATCGAGATTCTTTTCGTAACACACGGGAATGACATGATGCCGCGGCGTCGCTTGAACGCTCGATGCATCGAGTGCAGCTAACTCCTCAATGACACGACCATGTCGGCCGGACGCGGGAAACGCATCGCGCTCGAAAAAGACGGCCACGCTCGCATACGCCTGGACGACATCGATCAACCAGGGCCAGGCGCGAAGCCGGGCCGCATACGCCAGACTCGCCGCGGCGGCCTCATCGGCGCATGCGACGAGGACCGCCGTCTCGCCCAAAGGAACCGCGTTCAGGGTCATTTACGGATCGCGTAAAAGCCGGCTTCGCGTCCTTCGATGCGGCTAAAGCCCGCGATCGCCGAAGCGTCGGTCGTGAACATCCAACCGGTGAACTCCTGCCTTGTCCGCGGCAAAAGGACCGTGAACTGGATGCCGAACATGGGATTGGGCCCCACCTGCCCGAAGACTTCGTACTTTGCACCGGTGGTTCCGGAGAACAAGAAGCCGGTGACTTCCCCCTTGGCGTTGACGGCGAGATCTAACTCGCTAGGGACTTTGCCGTCATCATAAACCGTGTACTTGCCGTTGAAGAGAGACTTGTCGAACTTGGCTCCGACGACGATCGGCGCCCCTTTGGGCGGAGTGACGTCGGCGAGATGTTTGGTCACAAGAAAAAGCTCCGCTTTGCCGAGCGGTTCGACGTAAATGGCGCCCTTGTCGTGAACGAAACGGAGGTCGGCGGCGACGCCTTTCTCGGGGACGATCGCGCCGATGTCGAGATTGAAGCGGAAGTCGTGAAAGAGGCGAATGCTCTTGCCGTCGGCGACGCGAGCGCGTTCCTCGCCTTCCTTGTAGGTCACGAAGCGGTCAACGAGCAAGAGCGGAAAGATCGTGTCCATGTCGACCTTCTGAGCCCCCGCATGCACGAGCAACTTGGCCCAGCGATTGTCGTTGGTATGCACGATCAGGAACGCCCCTTCGGCCTTCGGCAACACCTGTTCGGCGGCCGCGGCGACGAGGTCTTCACGTGTGAGCCGTTTCATCGGTTTGGCGTGATCGGCCGAGGCGGCGACCTTCTTGAGATCGAGGCCATGGTAATCGTCGAACGCGTCGGCCCAGACCGAACCGGTGACGAGAAACGCAAGCACAACCGCAAACCCATACTTCATGAGGACATCTCCGGGGAGGATCTTGATGTTGAGGATAAGGCAGCGAGCGGCCCGATGCAAGGAGATGTGCGCCTGCGAAGGTTTTACACGGAACCGTTTTCTTGAAGAACGACCGTCTGCAACTCGCGATGGAGGAGCCGTTGCAATTCCGACGGCGGCATGCGGCGATGAAACTTGCCGCCGACGCGCCAGTTGCCGGCGTCGTTTCCGGGACGCACCCAGGCGACGCGAAGCATGAACGAGAGAGACTCTTCGAGTTGCTCGTCGTCGACTTCGACGGCGATCAGGCTGCCGATCTCGAACCGGCGATGCACGAGAAGGTGCGCGCCCCCTGCGGAGATATCGATCAGCTGCCCCTTCCACGATTCCTTACGCGGATCCATGAGCATGGCGCACGAGCTTTGCAGCGATGTCGCAAAGCGATCCTCGGCTCGGCGATTATCGGAACTGATGGCCGCGGCGAGAGGGGGCAGATGAATCGAGAGAATGGTCGAGGTGGCTTTGTCGCCCGCGGTTTCGAGCTGGCTCAAAAACTCGCCGCACGTCGCGGGACGTTCATCGGGGTTGGCGCGGAGCACCTGAATGAGGAGTTGGTTGACGCCCGGACTCAAAGAGGGCACGAGTTCTTTCGGCGGTGCATATTGATTGGCGAGCTTCTTTTGCAGCATGGTCAGCTGCCCGCCGCTGAACGGGAGGCGGCCCGTGAGAACGTGGTAGAGAGTGACGCCGAGGCTATATAGATCGGCCCGGGCGTCGGCCTTGCGGGCGTTCATGAACTGTTCGGGGGCCATGTAGTGCAGCGTGCCCAGGCTGGCGCCGCTCCGCGTGATCGATTCTTCCGAGAGCAGATCTTTCGCCAGGCCGAGGTCCGAAAGCTTGGCGTTGCCTTCGAGCGTGATGAGGATGTTGGCCGGCTTGATATCGCGGTGGATGAGATTGTTTTGATGAGCGATCTGCAAACCCAGGGCGGTCTGCCGAATCAGGCGGACGGCGTCGGCTTCGGGCAACCGCAATTGATCGCGAACCAATTCGAAAAGACTCTGCCCGGCCACATATTCGAGGACTGAATAAGCAAGCCCTTGCTCGGTTCCGAAATCGAGAGCCCGCACGAGATGCGGATGAAAGAGCTTCCGCGCCGCCCGAAATTCGGCCCGAAACCGCTTGACGACATGGCTCCGATCGAGCATCTCGGGGCGCAAAATTTTGACCGCGACTTCATGCCCCGAACGGCGATGCCGGCCGTGAAACACACGACTCATGCCCCCCGAACCGAGGAGGCGCGTGAGTTCGTACGGACCGATTTCGTCGATGTCCTGGTAATAAGCGCCGCGATCGACATCCTTGAGGTCGGCAATCGAAAAATCAGAGGCCGCGTCCGACTCGTTCATGATGGACCCGAAGAAGGCGAGGGGGCGCCACTTCAATCCGTGAAGTTTAGGTCATGAAACGAAATTAGACAAATCGCGAGATACGGAAAGCGCGTGGGGCAGGTTCGTGCGACGTCCCTCTCCCTCGGAGCACATTGGCGGATCTGTGGCGAGGGGCGTCGCGCGGCTTGCCATCAGGGCGTGACCGGCACGATGACCTCGCCCTGCTCGTTGCGCCTGGCGCCGGCGGGGAGAACTTCGCGGTTGTTGGCCGGCGTTCGGCGAACCTGATTGGGGTTCGGCGGAGCCGCCGGCGTCGTGGTCGGCGCCAGCGGTGTTACGGGGAGCGTCGACGGCAGCGTCGCTGGCAGCGTCGACGGGGGCGCGGACGAGCGCTTTTCGGCAGCGGCGGGCTCGGGTTGTTTTTCCGGCCGCACCCAGTTCGAGATGGTGTCGAAGACGCCGGGGCCCGTGCTGGCGGGAGCGGCGG
>JBAXFO010000653.1:0-3430 GCA_037139885.1 Planctomycetota bacterium | reverse complement strand
GTAGGGACGAGTTGTGTGTAAATGACAGGTTGAGCCAGCAGGCGAAGCCCACCGAGAGGCGTAAAGCCTTCACCTTGGGCAATGGTCGATTTGGGTTATCGCGTCAAACCTTTCGGTGGGCTTCGCTCCGCTCAACCCACCCTACGAAGAAAGCAACACCGACGAATGCGTGCCTGGGCGTTTATGATGGGGGGTTGTTTGTTCGTCGCCATCGGCGTCATCGGCATCTTCGTGCCCGTGTTGCCGACGACGCCGTTTCTTCTGCTGGCGAGCTTTTGTTTCGTGCGTTCATCGCCGCGGCTGAATCGCTGGCTGATGAATCATCCCGTCTTCGGGCGCTATGTGCGCGACTGGGAAGAGAAACGCGGCGTGCGCCCGAATGTGAAGGTGACCGCGTTCACGATGATGGCGGTCGCCGCCGTCGCCACCACGGTCTTGGCCGGACTGCCCGCCTGGGGTCTTGGCGTCCTTTACGGACTGATCGGCGTGGGCGCCTTTGTCGTCTGGCGCTTGCCGACGGTGACGGATGCTCCCGCGTTGGATTTGCAAGAGGAGGGGGCGGCGCCGTGACGGGCCTTCCGCTTGTCGGCCTCGGCCACGTCCGTAGAACGACGGAAACGATTCTCCCACGCGGGTTCATGCGATTATGAGTACCGTCATCACGAATCAGCCGTTCGCCGGCCTGACGCCGCCAAACGTGGGTGAAGCCCGTATCCGCGACGCCTACCCGAGCGTGGCCGCCAATTTCGCCATCGCCACGCTGGGCTATCGCCTCACGCAAACGATCTTCCTCGCTCCGCTGGCCTGGGTCGTGATGGGGGGCGTTTATTTCGGCAAACTGCTGCCGGGCATCGGCCGCCGCTACAGCCTTACCAATCGTCGGCTCATGATCCGCGCCGGTTGGAAGGGGACGCCGATCGCGGAGGTGGCCCTGGCCGATATCGACGATGTCCGTGTCGTCACCGACGCCAACAGCAATTTCTTTCGCGCGGGCAATCTCGAAGTGATCAAGGCCGGCAAGGTCGTCCTGACGCTGCCCGGCGTGCCGTGCCCCGATGCGTTTCGCCAGGCGGTGCTCACGGCGTGCGATGCGTGGGTGCCCGGCCGTTGCAAAGCGCGACCGTTCATTTCGGCGAACGATTTTAAAGGGTAAAGTTCGCAGCGACGCGGCCGCGACTCGGCGAACCCATCAGCGTTCCAGCTCGCGGATCGTCACATCGGGTTCTTGAATATGCCGCACCAGATGACGCGGCAGATAACAATGCATCACGATGCGGTTGCCGTGAAATTCCTGCCGGTGCACGTCGGCGTGAGCGGCGAGATAGGACAACACCTTCCCATTCGCGGCCGAAACATCGATCACCACATGGGCGAAGTCGGCCATCAACATCTCGACGACCGCATCGCGGAGTTCATCAAGCCCACGTCCCGTTGACGCGCTGACAGCCACCGAGCGCGGATGATGCTTTTCGAGCACCTGAATCAGCGACAGATCTTGGACGCGGTCGACCTTGTTGAGCACGAGCAGCGTCGGTTTCGTGTCGCAGTTGAGCTCGCGCAGCACGCTTAAAACCGCCTGAATCTGATCTTCCGCAAACGGATTGCTCGCATCGACGACATGCAAGAGCAGCTTCGCTTGCCGGGCTTCTTCGAGCGTCGCCTTGAACGACGCGACGAGATGATGCGGCAAATCGCGGATGAAACCGACGGTGTCGCTGAGAAGCACCTTGCCCCAATCGGACAGCCGCCATTGCCGGGTGCGGGTATCGAGCGTCGAGAACAGTTTGTTCTCGGTGAGCACATCGGCCCCGGTGAGAGCGTTCATGAGCGTGCTCTTGCCGGCGTTGGTGTAGCCGACGAGCGAGACGGTGTGTTCCTCGCGGCGGCTGGCGACCTCGCGTTCGCGGCGCACCTGCACATGAACGAGGCGATCCTTCAAATCGCGAATCTTCAGGCCCACGAGCCGGCGATCTTCTTCGAGCTGTGTTTCGCCCGGCCCACGCAGGCCGATGCCGCCTTTATAACGCGACAAGTGCGACCACATTTTCCGCAGGCGGGGCAGCGAATATTCGAGCTGGGCGAGTTCGACTTGCAGCCGGGATTCGGCCGTGCGCGCCCGGGTCGCGAAGATATCCAAAATGAGTTCACTGCGATCGATGACCTTGAGTTCGCTCGCCTTCTCCAGGCTGCGCACCTGAGCGGGGCTGAGGTCGTTGTCGAAGATGATCACGTCGGCGTCGCTCGACTGGGCGAGGGCGAGGAGCTCTTCGACCTTGCCTTTGCCGATGTACGTGCTGGGAACGATGTGATCGCGTTTTTGCGTGAGCTCGCCGACGACGCGCGCCCCGGCGGTGGTGGCCAGGCCGCGAAGTTCGTCGAGCGGATCGTCGCCGTGCCAGGGGCGATTGGGGAGTTCGACGCTGACGAGCAGCGCTCGTTCTTTGTGAACTGACAACTCTTCGCGATGATTATTGACGCTCAACGTGGATGGCCCCTCGGTTTCCCATATCGTAGTCCGCCGGGGCGCGGGAAGAAAGGGCGAATCAATTGTCTGGAGCATGGTCGCCGCTCCAAATCCGTCTGCCGCATCGAATCGTTTGTGACCCAAGCCGATCTCTTGGAGATCGTATGACCGAGACATGGCATATTGTTACGACCCCCAAGGGGTCGGCTTGGGTTACGCATGTCCTGCCTGGCGCTTGCTGTGCGGAGCGGTTGGAGTGGGTTCGACCCCCGATTGACGGCCGCTGTTGAAACGGCATCCTCGCTTGACCTACACGATCCGGGCCAGCATCCCGACAATAGACGTTTTCCCTTTTTCGCACGAACCAGGACGCTCAAGAACCCTTTCGACGCCGCTTGGCCGATGACAGTTTTTCAAACGGCTGCATCCGTACGTTTCCGAGACGGCCCAGGTCGCCGCTCCAAATCTGTCTGCCGCATCGAATCGTTTGTGACCCAAGCCGATCTCTTGGAGATCGTATGACCGAGACATGGCATATTGTTACGACCCCCAAGGGGTCGGCTTGGGTTACGCATGTCCTGCCTGGCGCTTGCTGTGCGGAGCGGTTGGAGTGGGTTCGACCCCCGATTGACGGCCGCTGTTGAAACGGCATCCTCGCTTGACCTACACCCGAGACGGCCCAGGTGCGGAGTCTCGCGAGTGTCGAGGCGGCGCGGGAAGAAAGGGCGAATCAATTGTCTGGAGCATGGTCGCCGCTCCAAATCCGTCTGCCGCATCGAATCGTTTGTGACCCAAGCCGATCTCTTGGAGATCGTATGACCGAGACATGGCATATTGTTACGACCCCCAAGGGGTCGGCTTGGGTTACGCATGTCCTGCCTGGCGCTTGCTGTGCGGAGCGGTTGGAGTGGGTTCGACCCCCGATTGACGGCCGCTGTTGAAACGGCATCCTCGCTTGACCTACAC
>JBAXFO010000652.1:0-3432 GCA_037139885.1 Planctomycetota bacterium | reverse complement strand
CGTCGCCCAGGCGGAGGGCCTGCGCGGTCACGTCGGGGTGATTGGCGACATAGAGGATCAGAAAGGGCGGGATGCCTTTGTTCTTGGCGACGTGCGTCACGGCGGAGAAGTCCTTGTGCTTGGCGGCGTCGTCGCCGAATTTGATGCGGTGGCCCATCTTGGGGAGCGGCAGGCCATGCAGGCGGCAGCGCGTTTCCGCAACTTCGATCATGGCCGGGATGTCGTACGTGTCGCCGTCGATGGGCACGCATCCTTTGACGATGGCGAAGGATAGGCCCTCGTCCTGCAGATAACGTTCATCGGTGCAGAGGAGGGCGGCCAGCTGCGCGCCGGCGGAATGGCCCATGATGAGGAGACGTTTGGGATCGCCGCCGTGCTCGGCGATGTTGTCGTGGACCCAGCGGATCGATTTCGCGACGTCGCGCGTCAACGTCGCCATGTCGACTTGGGGCAGCAAGCGATAGTTGACGGAAACGAGAACGAAGCCTTTCCCGTTGAACGCTCGCGGCTTGTCGAACATTTCGGCTTTATCGCCCCCCTGCCAGCCGCCGCCGTGAATCCAGACGACGACGGGGAGGCCCTTGGCGTTGGTCGGGGCGTAAACGTCGAGCGTCTGGAGTTTATCCGCGTTTTTCGTGTAGGGAATGTCGCGTTTGACCTCCTGAGCCGAGGCCGAGGTCACGAACACGCAGGCGACGAGCAGACTCAAGGCAGGCTTCATGATGTTACTCCAGCCGTGTCGGGAAGTCGCAGGTTCTCAGGGTTTCAAGCGGACGAGTTTCAACGAGGAGGCGTCGAACAGCGCGTTGCCGGCGGCGGCGCGGAGTTCGGCGACGAGGATGACGGGTTGATTGTCTTGAAGAACGTCGAAGGCGTGCTTTTGCAATTGCCAGTCGGAGGTCCCTGCCAGCGAATTGGTGCGAGTCCCCCCGCCGAGTCGCAATCCGGCTCCGCTCACCGTTTGCTTGGCGTCAGGGTTCGCGATGACATCGGCCGTCTTGACCAGCGCCTGGAATTCGTACTTGCCCTGCGGGAGGACGATCTCGCGCCGCCAGGAGGCGATGCATTGCTTGCTCGGCCCGGTCTTGAGCACGAGAACATTTCGATTTCCGGGAAGGGTCTGCCGATCGTGGACGGCGTCCGCCGTTTCCTTCGCCTCGATCCATCCCGTCACCAAGAATTCTCCCTTATCGTTGAACTTGGGAGGAATCGGCTCGACGTAAGTCTTCAAGATTCTCTGGATGCCCTGGTAGCGCTGGTTCAGGCGATCTTTGACCCCCTGCATATTGCCTAGGTAACCGCTGGCCTGATCCTTATTCATGGCTTCCAGCAGAGGCCGAAGCCGTTGGCTGACGCCGTCGACGACGGGCCCCAATTTCTCCGGTTCGAACAGGGGCGCCAATTCCTCCAACCGCTTGCGGTAGCGTTGGCGGAACTCCGGCACTTGCATGACCCCCGAGCCGACGATGCCGCCGAGGTCGAAGAGGGGGAAATTGGGGTCGCCAAACATCTGATCCATGCCGTGGGGAATGAAGATGGCTTTGCCGTTGGCGGCGTTGAAGTGAAGGCGGTAGTTGTTGCGGTTGCGGCAATAGCCGTCCCAATGGCAGGTCAGCATTTCCATGGCCGCAAACGTGAGAAATTGGTCGATGTCGAGCCGTTTCTCGAGTTCGGCTTGCCTGAGTTTCAAGTCGGGGATGGCGCAGGCGGCGCGCAACGCTTTGAGGTCGGAGTGATCGTCGGGACCTTTGCCGCAATCCTTCTCGAGGGGTTGATCGATCTCCCGGCAAAAGCCGCCGTCGTAAAGATTGCCTGTCGGATTGTCGAAATAGTTGCGCAAAAAGGCCGGGTCGAACCCTTCCTTGAAAACGTACATCCCAAGGTCGCGTTTGTTCAGCCAAACGCGTGCATGGCTGATTCGGGAAGCCGGAACTCCCGCCTGACGGAACAGGTGGCTGGAAACCAGTTCGCACATCAGGGCTCCGTCTTGCACGGAATTGTTCAGGTGGAATTTGTCGAGCCCGTGAAACGATTGGCCGCGGTGAAACTTATCCATGTTCAAGGTGAGCGCCGGGCGATCGTTGAGAGGGCGAAAACTTCCGGCCGCCCCTTTCAACTTGATGCCGACGTCGGTGAACGTCGTCTCCTTCTTCTCGCCCTTCGTCGTCAACGTTTCGGTCACATTGCAAAGGACATAAGCCCGATTGTTCGCCTGGAGCTTCTTGTATTGGTCCGGCGGAATCTCGATCCGAATCTCAGGCACCATGCCCGCCTCGAAAAACTCAGCGCTCGCCTTGCCCGCTTTCGAATCGGTTCGGAACCTGGGGGCGTCTTTCGACGGTTGGGCCGCCAGGGGAGCGTTCCAAAAGATCCCTAGCAATAAAGCCAGCCCAACGCAGCGCCCAAATCCCGCCCGAGCGTAAACTCGGAAAGCGGTTTGGCGTACGAACCAGGGACGTTGAGGCTCTTGTTGTTGCGTTCCATTCGACATTCTCAGCGCTCCAGCGGGAAGACGGAGCGCAGTCCCATCGCGGGTTCTTGCGCAAACGTCTCTTCGATTGTATCGACAATTTTTGATTGCGGATCATCTTGATGGGGGTCGGGCGCGCCATCAATGCGGGCGATTTCGAGGACGGCGAGAATCCGCTTGAAAGAATGTGGAAACAGGGCGACTCGCGTCTATTAGTTGTTTGAACAGGCAATGGCGAGTCCGCGGGTTTCCGCGGTCGCGCTCAACGGAGCAAGCGACTCGTGCTCGCCGTGGAATCCAAGGATTGTTCGATGTCTCAATCGGAAGCGATTCGTCCGCCGACTTATTTGGTGTTTGGCGCAACGGGGGGCATCGGTTCCAATCTGTGTCGCCGGCTCGCTTCACACGGCGCCCGGCTGTTTCTTGCCGCACGCGCTGGCGACCGACTGGAACAGCTCGCGGCCGAACTTCACGCCGCCTCCTGCCCGACCGACGCGACGCGGTTCGAGGAAGTCGATGCGTGCGTCGACAAGGCCATGCATCTTTATGGCGGGATCGACGGCGTCGTTTGCTGTGTCGGCTCGCTCCTGCTCAAGTCGGCCCATGCCACCTCCGAAGCCGAATGGCTCGGGACGATCGCAACGAACTTGACCTCGGCTTTCGCGGTCGTCCGCGCGGGTGCGAAGGCCATGATGAACACGGGCGGGTCAATCGTTCTTGTCTCGTCGGCCGCGGCTCGGATCGGCCTCGCGAACCACGAAGCGATCGCTGCCGCCAAGGCGGGCGTCATCGGCTTGACGTTGTCGGCCGCCGCAACGTATGCCGCGCGCGGCATTCGCGTCAACTGCGTCGCTCCCGGCCTCGTCCGCACGCCGATGACGTCTCGCCTCACGGGGAACGAAGCGGCTCTGAAGTCGTCGGTTGCGATGCACGCGCTGGGTCGCATTGGAGAGTCCGAGGAC
>JBAXFO010000651.1:0-3434 GCA_037139885.1 Planctomycetota bacterium | reverse complement strand
AACGACCGGCACAGCGCGCGAACGCGCTCGTCGAGTCCCCGCGTCACCAGCCGCGGCAGAAAGCGGGCGACTTGTTCCGCGATCAACCGCCCGGTTTCCCCCACCGCAAGATCGCCGACATTGCGGGCCGCCTCCACGTCGCTGAAGTTGAGTCGTTCGAAAACTTCGTGAACCATCTCGCCAAAGATCGCCCCCCGAAACGGATCGCTGACCGCGACAGCCGGCTCGTGAACTTCGTTCAACCGATCAGGTCGATCGCCGAACGCCTCGACGTGTTCTCGTTTCGCGGCTCGGTGCATGCTCGTAAACGATTGCACGACCGTGCGCCGTCGACCGATGCCGGCGTCGAATTCCGGAAACAACGTCGCCAGTCGGAGCGGTTGAGAATCGTCGACGCGATCGGCTTCGACTTGCGACGGCGGCGCCATTTCGCCGGGACGCTCCGCGAATCCATCGACGCAACCGGCGAGCGTCGGCGCCTGCAAAAGCCCGCTCCGTTCGAGCGCCGGCGCGATCAAGGCCACGAGCGGACTGCGCGTCGCGACCTTCTTCGCATGCATGAACGGCACATACAACTTCGCCTGCGCACGAGTCAGAGCGACGTACGCCAGCCGTCGCTGTTCGTCGAGATCTTGCGCCCGGATGCGCTCGGCGCGTTCCCCTTTTTTACGTTCATCCTTATCGAGCAACGCCAGATCGAAAATGAGGCGTCCTTCGTCATCGCGGTACGAGACATCGCCGTCGTCGCGGGGGTCGCTGAACCGGGGCGCCCAAAACACCACCGGAAACTCGAGCCCCTTGGCCGAGTGCATGGTCATGATGCGGACCCGCGGCTCGTCGGTCTCCATCGGCGGATCGTCGGTTTCGCGCTCGGGATCGGGGCTGAAGTTCTCGTGGAGTTCGAGCAACTCGAAAAGATCGAGGCTGCGCTGATAGCCCGCAAACTGCAGCCGGCCCAGCAGCAGTTTCAAATTCGCGATGCGGCGGTCGTATTCCGCGCTGCCGTGGTCGACAAAGAGCACGCCCGTGTCTTCGAGCATCGAGGTGAAGAGCTCGCTCCACTTGCGTTCGCCGGCCAGAACTCGCCAGGCCTGCACGCGCAGCCGTGCGGGATGATTCGCGGCCACGCCCCCCGTCGCCAAGATCTCCGCCGGCGGCACACGGAAAAAGATCGTGAACAGCGCCCGCACGAGCCGCCGTTCTTCATCGGGATGCGCCAAAGTCCGCAGGATGCGCGTGATGTCGGTCGCTTCGACCGTCTGGCGAATCTTGCCGTATCGATAAAATGAGTACGGTATGTTATGACGCCGCAGCGCGGCCGTGAATTCGACCGCCTCGCCCCGCGTCGGCAAGAGTAAACAGAGATCGGCGGCGTTGATCGGCCTGGAACCGGTCGCCGTCTTGATGTGCAGCAGCGGCCGGCCGCGATCCCCCTTGAGGAGGCGTCCGCTCTCCGCCGCGACGAAATCGGCGAACGCCGCCCGAGCCTTTTTCATCGACGTTTTTTCGGGACCGTCCACGTCGACGATCGTCAGCGCTTGCCGCTCGCTCAGATCCCGAGTCACTCCCGTGCGCCGCAAATTTTCCGCCGGCGCCGACACCGGCACGTACGAAATTCCCCCAGGCGGAAAGAACTCGCCCCGTTCGAACAATGCGTTCAGAGCGTCGATCATCTCCGGCGTCGAACGCCAATTCACCACGAGCGGACACGACACGGCATTGCGGTTCTCCCGCATCTCGTTGACAGCCGCAATGTAGGTGGGCAGATCGGCCCCGCGAAAGCTGTAAATGGCCTGCTTGGGATCGCCGACGACGATCAGCCGCGTTTCGGGACCGTCGAGAAACAGGCGGCGGAAAATGCTCCATTGCAGATCGTCGGTGTCTTGGAATTCGTCGACGATCGCGAACGAGTATTGCTCACGGATGGCGGCGCTGACAGCGGCGGCCCGCGGATTCCGCGCCGGATCGAGCCCCGCGGCGACGCGGCCGATGATGTCGTCGAAACTCATGACGCCGCGCTGCCGTTTGAGTTCGCCCATCCGCTCGCGCAGGCGGGCGATCGTGAACGCCAGCAGTTCGTATTCAGGCGGCACGATGCCGCTCGGATCGGGAAGCAGGCGATGACCGCTCTCGGGCCGATAAGCGCTGACGATCTTGAGGACGCAATTCTCCCAGGCGAGCGCTCCCTGCCGATCGTAACCCGCGGCGGCGAGAACGTCGTGCAGGCGTTCGCCAAAGGCCGTGGGCCAGTCTTTGCGCTGAATATCGCGTAGGGCCTCGGTGCGGAGGAGTTCGTCATCGACGAGCTCAAACTGAAAATCTTGTCCGAGATCGGCGGCATAGTCTTGCAGAACGCGCGTGCAGAAGCCGTGAATCGTTGAGATGGCGGCACGATCGAAGCGGTCGAGCTCCGGTTGCAAAATCGCCGCCCTGGCCGAGTCCGTGCGAATGGCGTCTTCGATGCGGCGGCGCAAGCGATCCTTGAGCTCGCCGGTCGCCTTCTCGGTAAATGTCACGAGCAGGATCTTGTCGAGCCGGCAGCGCTGCTCGCTCAACAGCCGCAGCACGATGTCGCCGATCGCGTGCGTCTTGCCCGTGCCGGCCGACGCCTCGAAGACGGCATGCCGCGTCAGATCGAGAGCCTCGATCATGCGTCGTCTCCATTTTTCGTCGCGGGGGGCGGCAACATCAAATACAGGGGACGCAGCCGACGACGCAACTTCTCGGCCGCATCCGTCGGCACGCAAAAACCGGCGGCGCTCAAAGTGTTGAGTTTGTCCTCGCCGAAACCCCACGAACCCTCCGCAGCGAACCCCTGCCAACGGTCGAGCAATTTCTCCGGCAGATCGCCGAGGTCGTCCGCCCGGAAGATGCCGGAAAACTCTTTATCAAGACCATCGAACGGCAGAATCTCCGCACAGGCGACGTCGAGAAAATCGGTCGCGAGGGAGCCGAGATATGCGCGAGCCTGCTGACCATCGGACGCGAGCCCGGCGAGCGGCAACGCCACCAGCCCCTTGGCGTCGACAACATGCAAGACAACTTGCCGGCCTCCGCATTCGCCCGACGCCGCCAACGCCGCCGCGAACAACAACGGCTCGAACAATGGCCGCGACAGCGGATGTTTTCGATCGACCACGCCCCAGGGAAAGGCGAGTAGATCGACGGTCTCGTCGTCGAGCCACGCCAGCGACCAGGAACCGACGATCCGAACCTCGCCGGTCGCGTATTGCGGCAACGTACGGCCCAGCGGCAAGACGAGCGCCGGCGCGTGCCGCTTCGCCCCGAGAGGCGTTTCGCTCTCGCCAATCCGAAACGGCCCGCAACTCGTCTTCAGCGCCTGCCGAGCGAGAAACGCGAGCAAGCCGCCATCGTTCAGCGTCGCTTCCACATCCACGCGCAGTTTCGCGGCATCGACTTTGCCGAACGATCCC
>JBAXFO010000650.1:0-3434 GCA_037139885.1 Planctomycetota bacterium | reverse complement strand
GTCGCTCATCAGCCGGAAGACCGTTGAGGAAGTGCCATTGACCGGGCTATCCTTACCGACCATCACTGTCCCGCGGCAGCATGCCGCATCACGGAAACTGCACCGTTACCAACGCGGTGACTGTGGAAAACGCCAGGCCATCCCAGGCGCGAACCGCAAACGCTGGGCGCACACCGACGGCACCCACTGGTGGAATCCAGCGGACTTTCTGCCCGGCCAGCAGCCACCGCTGTGCCGGCGCGGCCGCTGCGGCCACCGACACGTTTCTCCAGACGGCACCGTTCCACCGCTGTAACGTGCCGCCGCGGATCGCCTCCACCCGGAACGAGATCGCCGGCGAATCGACATCGACCGCCCCCGAACTGGTGCGGAGCATGTCGTGGGTGATTACGAAGGGCGTGTTGCGAACCCCGCCCCCGAAGGCCACAACGGCCGCGATCGTCGGGGGATCGTTGACCGGTGTTACGCGGATCGTGCGGTTTGCAGAGACGTTCGCCACACCGTCGCCTGCCTCGCACAGCAGTGTTCGGTTGGCCGTATCGTTCAGCGGCGCGGTATAGCGAATGCGGCCAATCGTCGCGAAGTAGGCCGACACGGCGGCTGACGAGCCGGTGAATGCACGGGACAGCGGCGTGCCTGAGACTGCAACGCCAGGAGCCGGTGCGGCGCTCAGCACGCCCGCATCGACTGTCAAGCGGACCGTGACCCGCGCCGAGTCGACGTCCCTGACGACCGGGACTCCGGCCGGCCAGACGAGGTTCCCGGTGACGTCCTCAGTGACCGTGAAGCCAATTGGAATCCTTAGAATGGGGGCATCGTTCACGGCGAGGATCGTCACCGGCACCCTCACGGTGCTCGACAGCCCCTGCGTGACCGGCCCCTCGGCGATCGTCACGACGAGCGTCCGCGCTCCCGAAGCGTTGGCGGCCGGCGTATAGGTGATCCGCGCCGGCTCGGCCGTGAAGAAGGCGTTCAGGTTCGCCAGCGTGCCGGTGAACGTCCGGGCGGAGGGTGTCCCGCCGACCACGACGCCCCTACCGTTCACCGCGGCGATCGCGCCGTCCGCAATCCCCAGCGTGATCTTCATGAGCGTCGCCGCCGGGGAATCCGCATCGGAGAACGGCACACCAACGAACCGCAGGCCGCCTGGGACATCCTCTGTGAAGAAGAAGCCGGCGGGCGCAGCGACCCTTGGCGCCGACCGAGGCTCGACCACGTTGAGCACGTTCACCGTGGCGGCCAGTTCGATCGATCTCGCCGGAATCCCGGCGTCGGTTGCCACCACCGTGAATCGGTAGGCATTCTTGGTCTCGAAGTTCGCTGGTGACTTTAGCCGGACCTCTCCCTTCTCGGGATCGATCGTCACGAATGCGGCGTCATCGGCCAGCCCCGGCTTGAGCGCGTAGGTGATCGCGTTGCCTGGAGGGGCATCGGCGTCAGTCGCCCGGGCGGTGAAGACCACGGCCGACGCCGCGGCATTTTCGTTGACGGCCCCCGTGAAGCCGCCGAAGAACACCGGCGCAAACAGATTGCTGTCGGCCTCGATGCTGGCGAACCGCAGGGCGCCGCCGACGTTCGGCGTCTCGCCGACGGCCACCGCGGCGGCGATGGCCCGCGTGGGGTCCTGGTAGGTGAGCGTGTTCACGCCTCCGCCCCCATCGAGAGTGCCTGGGAAGGTAACGTCCGGGCCACTCATGAGGAACGTGTCGTCGGCGGATCCGCCGACGACACGTTCCTCATGAGTGGCCCGGACGTTACCTTCCCAGGCACTCTCGATGGGGGCGGAGGCGTGAACACGCTCACCTACCAGGACCCCACGCGGGCCATCGCCGCCGCGGTGGCCGTCGGCGAGACGCCGAACGTCGGCGGCGCCCTGCGGTTCGCCAGCATCGAGGCCGACAGCAATCTGTTTGCGCCGGTGTTCTTCGGCGGCTTCACGGGGGCCGTCAACGAAAATGCCGCGGCGTCGGCCGTGGTCTTCACCGCCCGGGCGACTGACGCCGATGCCCCTCCAGGCAACGCGATCACCTACGCGCTCAAGCCGGGGCTGGCCGATGACGCCGCATTCGTGACGATCGATCCCGAGAAGGGAGAGGTCCGGCTAAAGTCACCAGCGAACTTCGAGACCAAGAATGCCTACCGATTCACGGTGGTGGCAACCGACGCCGGGATTCCGGCGAGATCGATCGAACTGGCCGCCACGGTGAACGTGCTCAACGTGGTCGAGCCTCGGTCGGCGCCAAGGGTCGCTGCGCCCGCCGGCTTCTTCTTCACAGAGGATGTCCCAGGCGGCCTGCGGTTCGTTGGTGTGCCGTTCTCCGATGCGGATTCCCCGGCGGCGACGCTCATGAAGATCACGCTGGGGATTGCGGACGGCGCGATCGCCGCGGTGAACGGTAGGGGCGTCGTGGTCGGCGGGACACCCTCCGCCCGGACGTTCACCGGCACGCTGGCGAACCTGAACGCCTTCTTCACGGCCGAGCCGGCGCGGATCACCTATACGCCGGCCGCCAACGCTTCGGGAGCGCGGACGCTCGTCGTGACGATCGCCGAGGGGCCGGTCACGCAGGGGCTGTCGAGCACCGTGAGGGTGCCGGTGACGATCCTCGCCGTGAACGATGCCCCCATTCTAAGGATTCCAATTGGCTTCACGGTCACTGAGGACGTCACCGGGAACCTCGTCTGGCCGGCCGGAGTCCCGGTCGTCAGGGACGTCGACTCGGCGCGGGTCACGGTCCGCTTGACAGTCGATGCGGGCGTGCTGAGCGCCGCACCGGCTCCTGGCGTTGCAGTCTCAGGCACGCCGCTGTCCCGTGCATTCACCGGCTCGTCAGCCGCCGTGTCGGCCTACTTCGCGACGATTGGCCGCATTCGCTATACCGCGCCGCTGAACGATACGGCCAACCGAACACTGCTGTGCGAGGCAGGCGACGGTGTGGCGAACGTCTCTGCAAACCGCACGATCCGCGTAACACCGGTCAACGATCCCCCGACGATCGCGGCCGTTGTGGCCTTCGGGGGCGGGGTTCGCAACACGCCCTTCGTAATCACCCACGACATGCTCCGCACCAGTTCGGGGGCGGTCGATGTCGATTCGCCGGCGATCTCGTTCCGGGTGGAGGCGATCCGCGGCGGCACGTTACAGCGGTGGAACGGTGCCGTCTGGAGAAACGTGTCGGTGGCCGCAGCGGCCGCGCCGGCACAGCGGTGGCTGCTGGCCGGGCAGAAAGTCCGCTGGATTCCACCAGTGGGTGCCGTCGGTGTGCGCCCAGCGTTTGCGGTTCGCGCCTGGGATGGCCTGGCGTTTTCCACAGTCACCGCGTTGGTAACGGTGCAGTTTCCGTGATGCGGCATGCTGCCGCGGGACAGTGATGGTCGGTAAGGATAGCCCGGTCAATGGCACTTCCTCAACGGTCTTCCGGCTGATGAGCGAC
>JBAXFO010000649.1:0-3436 GCA_037139885.1 Planctomycetota bacterium | reverse complement strand
CCCTCACGGCGATTATGCCCGCGAACTTACGTTCTTCGTCCGCGACGTGGGCCTCGATCCCTTGACCGTCATTCGCTGCGCCACGAAAACCGGCGCGGAAATCATGGGCCGGGGCGACGAATTCGGAACTGTCCAGCCGGGTCGACTGGCCGATTTGCTTATCGTTGACGGCGACGTGTTGGCCGACATCGCCATCCTGGAAGATCGCTCCAAGTTCCTGGCCGTGCTTCAGGGAGGCGTCGTCAAAGCAGGCCGGCTTTCCCGGGCGAGGACGCCGTGAAGAACTCGCGATCGACCTCGTGGATCCAGGCGGGCGTGCCGGCTCTGGTGCTGGCGCCGATGGAAGGCGTGGCGGATGTGGCCATGCGCGCCTTGTTGTCGGAGCGAGGCGGGTTTACCTACTGCGTGGCCGAGTTTCTCCGCATCAGTCAGTCGATTCCCGGTCGGCACGCCTGGCAGCGCCATGTCCCGGAATTGTCGCACGCGGGCCAGACTCCTTCGGGCGTTCCGGTGCAGGTGCAACTTTTGGGAGGCGACCCGGATAAGTTGGCCCAGGCCGCCCTGGTCGCCGTTCAGGCGGGAGCCCGAGCGATCGATCTGAATTTCGGCTGTCCCGCTCGCTCGGTCAACCGGCATGACGGCGGCGCGACTCTCTTGCAATTTCCGGATCGCATTCGCGCGATCGTCGCCGCCGTGCGGTCCGCGGTGCCAGCGCAGTGGCCGGTGAGCGCCAAGCTGCGGCTCGGGTGGGACAATATCGACGCGATTCATGGAAATGCCGAGCGCGTCGCCGAAGGGGGCGCGGACTGGATCACCATCCACGCACGCACGAAGGCGCAAGGCTATCGGCCTCCTGCCTATTGGAAGCCGCTTAACGAGGTTCGCAATCGCCTGGGAATTCCTGTGGTCGCGAACGGCGAAATTTGGAGCCTCGAAGATCTCCGCCGCTGCCAGGACGAAACCGCCTGCGAACACTTCATGTTGGGCCGCGGGGCTTTGGCCGATCCGACATTCGGGCGCAGGGCGGCCCACGCGCTCGGCATGCCGGGCGGCGGTTTGGCGCCTTGCTTCACCCGGACGCCCGCCGAGTGGCTGCCTTTGATGACGCGCTATGGGGAACTCTGCAGCGCGGCGGGAATGCCATCGATTTACATCGTCGCCCGCAGCAAGCAGTGGCTGCGCATGACCAACCGCGACGGGAAAATGGCGTGGTTCGACAGCCTCAAACGATGCGAAGATTTCGGCAACTTTCTCGCCGAACTGCAACTCCTGGCGGCCGCCTGCCGACGCGAGACCGCCTGAGACGCGCCGCTCAGCGCGGATCGAGAGCGACGGCGTTCGCGCTCGGCGCCGACTTCAAGCCGACGGTGTTCACGGCAAGGATGCGGTACGTGTGCTTCATTCCTGGCGTCGCCGTCGTGTCGATATAGCGCATCGGAACGAGCGGTTGCGTGGGCGTGTCGCTGTATTGCAGATTTTGAAACAGGGGCCGGCCAAAGGGATTCTTGCCTTGCTCGGGCACGTTCGCCAGAAACTTACCGTCGCGTTCGATGACGAAGCTCGCCAGGCCGCTTTCGAGGTCCGCATGGGCGGTCCAGACGATCTCGTTTCCCATCACGCGAACCTCGATCGGCGCCGGGGGAGGGGTGTCGTCGGCGATCGCGGTGTCCTTGACGTACCGCATCCAGGCCTTGGCGATCGCTTCGTTCGGCAACCACCCCGCCTTCAAGGGATCGGCGGAAAACTGTGCCGCGGGAACGGCTTCCAAGCCCGTGACCGTCGCGAGCCAGGCGCCGTCGGTCGGCATCGCGCGGAGGGGAGCGCCGGCCGTTTTCGGCAACCGGGCGCTCAGGCAGGCGTCGAACCACGGAATGGCGAGATAACGCTGATTGCCGCACTCATGGCTCGAAAACGGATCGACGGCGACGCCGATCAGGCCTCCTTTGCTGCGCAGTTCGTTGAAGAAGATTTCGTTGGCCGGCCACACGCCTGCGAAGCGACTGGCCTTGTCGGTCACGCCTTCCTTCGTGCCCCGGTTGCACATCAGGGGAACTTGGAGAACCGCGTCCGAAACCTTATACGTTGAAATGCCGGTCCGTTTGGGATCCGCTTTCACCAGGGGCACGCCCGAGCGTAGCCAGGCGGCGGCGACGCGGTCGGGATGCAAAAGAGCCATGCCGCCCGCCCAGTGGCCGCCGCCGCTATGCCCCCACAGCGCCCACGGAACCGTCGGCAGCTCCGCATGTCCCGTCTTGGCGGCCAGATCAACAAGGCATTTCTGAAACGCGGCATCCGAGCCATTGCGCGGATCGCACCACATTTGGCAGTCGCTCTTATCGGGTTGCTCGTACGAGGGAGACAGGAGCGCACAGTCGTGTTTCTTGGCGAGCGCCTGCCAGTGTAAGTCGTAGGCGCCGGTCAAACCCGACTTGCACGAGCCTTCGCCGCAGCCGTGTTGATGCACGATGACGCCGCGCAGGGTCTTCACGTCTTTGGGAATCCAGAGCGTGAAATTGACCGGAAAGATGAGGTCGCCCTTTTGTGTTGAGGCGTCGTAGCGTACGCGGTAATACGGGGGTTCGGCTGGCGGGAAGACATCGTAGGGTGGTTGTTGTCCAGGCGAAGCGGTCGCGATCGCCAGGAGCAAAAACGCGAGGGCAGCTTTTACGATTGACGTCGATCGGCGCATGAGAGTTCGTCCTCGTCGAAGAGACGGCTTGCCGCGAAGCGGCGTGGGTTACGTAAAAAGCGTGGTCAAACGGCGCCGGTTACGAGAGAATCGCGTGGGCGACATTCAAAAAAACAAGGGGCTCTTTCATGAAATTCTCCTGGCTGGCCGCGGCTCTTGTTGGCTTCAGCGCCGCGAGCGTGCTCGCTTCGTGGCAGATCCAGTCGATCGAAACGACCTCGGACTTTCGCGGCCTGTGCGTCGTGAGTCCCACGGTTGCATGGACCAGCGGCACGAAAGGGACGTTTGGCCGGACGATCGATGCCGGTAAGACCTGGGGGGTGGGAACGGTTCCCGATGCCGAGAAGCTCGACTTTCGCGATGTCGAGGCGTTCGGCACGACCACCGCCTATCTGCTCGCCGCCGGCCCGGGCGAGGCGTCGCGCATTTACAAGACGGTGGATGGCGGCCGCTCGTGGATGAAGCAATTTCAAAACGCCGACCCGGCGACATTCTTCAACGCCATGGCCTTCTGGGATGCCGACAACGGCCTTGCGTTCGGCGATCCCGTTCAGGGCCGGTTTGCCTTGATCGCCACAAATGACGGCGGCGCCCACTGGAAACAGCTCGCCCCCAAAACGCTGCCGGCTGCGCTCGCCGGGGAAAGCGCCTTCGCCGCCAGCGGGACCAGTCTCGTGACCCTTGGCGACAGGGATGTCTGGTTCGCGACCGGCGGCGCCACGACGGCACGCGTGTTCCATTCCCGAG
>JBAXFO010000648.1:0-3448 GCA_037139885.1 Planctomycetota bacterium | reverse complement strand
AACCCCACCCAGCACCGGTCGGGTCGGCAGTGTCGGGGCGTGCCGATTCAACGTGCCATTCCGGAACTGATCGGCGAGTTGTCCGTTGCGACGGGAGAGCGACTCGATCGACTCGATATGGACGTCCAGCAGTTCGCGTTCCGGCCCGGCGATCTCCGACCGCACCCGCTGCAGGTCGCCCGTCACGTGGTCGAGCAAGTTTCTGCGAATCGCGAAGTCATTCCGGGTGGAGCCGACGCTGCCGAAGAGCGATTCATACGCCATTTCCGGTCGACACATCATCGCGATCGGCCTTCCCGGTCCCCATGCCGACGAGCAATACGCGGTCATGGGACCACCGTGTTGGGCCCCGAGCCCCAAAATCGGGAACACTCCGGGACGAGCCTGGGCGAGCGCCGCGTCGATCGACTGGCCGAGCGCCGAGTGCTTGGGACCCGGGACGCCCGAAAGCGCCGTGAAGTAGCCACCGTGATCCACCGCCCCGGCGCCACGCAGACCATGCACGAGCGTCAGGCGGTCCTTGAACGGCGCGAACGGCTCGATGTCGAACGGCAGGCGATGGTCCCGGATCGAGAACTGCCGCAATGAGTTGGAAGCAATCGGCGTGTCAACCGGAAGTGCGCCGGTATCTTTGAAGCCGTTGTCGAAAACGAGGAAGATCACTCGCTTCGGCGGCGTGACATTGCCCGAAGCCTGTGCGGCCACCTTTTGCAACAGCGGAGCGAGCAAGAGCCCGCCGGTGCCGGTCGCAACGCCCTTGAGGAGAATACGTCGATTCATCATGGTCGAGACCTTTCTTTCGCCGCTTGCGGCTTGGCGTTCCCGCCAAACCGCAAGCGGCAGGCCAGGTTTACTTGGTTTGAGACTTCTTGACTTCGATTTCGCTGGTGCGAATCAGGGAGGCATCGGAAGACAGCAGCGACACCAACAGCGCCTTCATGCTGCCGCCGCTGTCGCGGTAGGCCTTGTGCGCGGCCACGAGGTCGGGGCCGTCGGCGAGCGTTTCGTTGCGGCCCAGGAAATAGCGGAACACGTGCCGTACGAAGACCTGCTCAACCTTTTGCGAGTTCGCAAGCTTTTCGATCAGATCGAACGGCCCTTTCACCTCGCCATCCAACTTCGGATCGCCGCTGTCCGTGATGGCGCCCGTCGCGTCGAACGGGACGGCTTTCATGTTTCTGCGGGACCCAGGGCTTTTGGCTTGTTGGGCGTCATTCTTTTCCTTGTCCACGACGATCTCCGCCGTCCGGTATCGTCCGAGATGGTCGAACTGCTCGAACGGCAGGCCGAGCGGATCCATTTGCTTGTGGCAGTTCCAGCAATAATCGTCGCGGGTCACGCGCATCCGCTCGCGCAGTCCATGGTGCGGTTCATCCGGGAGCGCCGCGTTGACGGTGATCGGCACTTCCAAAATTCGGCCGCCGAGGAGTCGCTCACGAATCCAGCGGCCACGGTGAATCGCGTGATTATCGGTGGCGGTTCCGTGTGCGAAGAGCCAACTGGACTGCGTGAGAATCCCCATCCGCTCCTCGGGATGCGCCTCGTACGGTTTGCCGGCGAGCCAGTTGTCGAAGTCGAGCACGGGGACGCGGGGCTTCGCAATTAGGACGGGCCGCCGGAGGTTGGAAACAAAATCGTCCCAGCGTTTGGGGTCTGGCGATGTAATGCCATAGATGGCCAGTAGGATTCCATAATTGCCGCCGTGAAATTGACCTCTGGCGCCGTCGAGTAGCTTGTTCAGGTCTTGTTGGAACGTTTTGTCATCAAATGGCTTGCCTTCTTTCGCCGCCCGCTCGGCGCTCAGCTTCATCCTTTCGAGGATGGCGGCCTTGCGCTTTTGGTAATCCATCACGGAATTACCCCGCATGAAGGATTTGCGAGTCGTCAACAAGGTCCGCAGGACATCCTTGTCGGATTCCAAAACCCACTCGATCAGCCGGTCGGTGTCGCGGACGAACTCGCCGGCAAAACCCATCTGAAAACCGCAGCCGATTTCCGACTGCAATTCGTTGACGGTCTCCACGCACTTGGGCACGGAGAGCGCCATCGGGTAACCGAAGTATTCCCGGAAGAACTCCGCCAGCCGCGGTTTGGGAATGGCGGGATCGTTCAGAATCCGTTCGACCTGCTTGCGAACGTCTTCGTTCGTCGCCAAATTCCCCTCGTCCGCGGCCTTCCATAGCTCCGCATCCGGCTCTCGGTCGGTGAGCGTAAAGGCGATTGCCCGGGCCAGATGACGCGGCGGCAGAATCCCTCGCTTCGCAGCCCCATCGGGTCTTTCGATGCGATAAAGCACCTCGGGATGGCAGAGCACGCCAATCAGGAACTGTTCCAGCGCCAGGGCCGTGTCGCCCGATTTCAAATCGTTCAATAGAAATCCGCTGTGATGTTTCAGCGTCGCGGGTTGGAGCGGCAGATGGAGCAATTGTTCGAACGTCTCCGCAACAGCTTCATCCACTTGCTCAGGCGTTGCCAATTTTCCCTTGACGGATACAGCCGCAAGCTTCTTTAGCGATGAATTCGGCAGCTTCGCGACGATCTTCTTGGCGAATGGGGTGCAGTTCCTCAAATGATGCTCGTACTCGGCTCCGCTCACGCGGTGAGACGAGGAGTAGTCGGTGAAATACCACTTCTGAGTCAAGTTCCACGGCGCCTTGATCGCTTGATCGTTGGTCGGCAGATTGAGTTGGAATTGCTTGTCGAGCCGAGTGAAGATCTGTTTGTAACTCTCAGGCGACAAACGCCAGACCCGGCTGGGCGTGCCAGACTCGCCGACGGCTTTGCCTGAGAAGAGCGCTTCGTGGTCCACCCAGTTGCCGCGACCGGGGTCGAGCGCCTTGAGTTCGTCCATCTTCACGCCACTCGACCGGAGGGCGATCTTGAGCGCCGCAAGCGCCCGTTGCCGATCGGCGGCGGAGGGCTGAGCGGAGTCCAACGGCGGCATTTGATTGTGGTCGATTTGCTCGAACACTTTCTTCCACACCTCGAGATCGGCCGCCCCATTTTGGAGAGCGTTCAACTTGTGCAGCGAGACGTTTGCCTTCGGCTTCTTCTCGCCGTGGCAGCGGACGCAATGCGCCTCGAGAAACGCACGGACGTCCTTCATGTCCGCGGACTCCTGCGCCATGGACTTGTTTTGGACGAATAGGGCCAAGATTAAGGTGGCTAGAGTCAATCGCATACTAACGTTTCCATCCTTCAAATGATCACTGTTGTGGCGCGACGCTCCGCGTCGCACCACATTTACCTTATGGAATTACTCTCCCAACGCCACTCGGAAGCCGTACAGGTGGAAACGAGCCCCGGGCTCATACCAGAGACGCTCCGCGGAGCGGCAACTCACCGGACTGCTTTTCCAGGAGCCGCCGCGCAGCACGCGGGCCTGGCCTTTTCCAGGCCCTTGCGGGTCGGTCACGTCGCCTTGCGGATAATCGCCGTACCAATCCTG
>JBAXFO010000647.1:0-3451 GCA_037139885.1 Planctomycetota bacterium | reverse complement strand
CACCGCCGCCGGTGCCGGCCGATTGGCCGACGCTGCCGACGTTCGGCGTCGCCACCGAAGGCGAGATCGCGATGCCATTGCCGACGGAGCCGCGGGCCAAGATGCCCAGCCCGGCCGGGATGATCCCTTGACCCAGGCCATCCGCGACGGCGACCGCAGCGCTGTCCGCATCGCCGTTCAGGCCCGCCAAGGCGATCGCGGTGGACGGAGCGACAGCCGCTCCCGGAGCGTTGCCCGCTCCGATTCCCGAGGCGACGCCGACTCCAGGAGCCGGGCCCACGCCCGGAGCGATCCCCGGAGCAACCCCAGGAGCGACCCCCGGAGCATTACCGATGACGGGAACGGCGCTGTTCGCTTGAGCGATGCCCGAAGCGACCGCCGGAGCCGAGCTGCCGGCGATGCCGGGAGCGACGCCGCGAACCGCGTTCAAGGCCAGCGTTTGAATCTGGCTCGGCGACAGGAAAACGCGTTCCTGAGCTTCCGAGCTATTGTTGATCGTCGATTGCAGGTCCTTCAAGCGAACCGGCGAACGAACCGGTTCCACGTTGCTGGTGAAGCCGAAGATCACGCTTTGTTGGCCTTCGGTCACGGTCTTGGTCAACCATTCCACTTTGAAAAGCGCCCGAGCGACTTCGGCCGGGCCGAGGGTGATGCCGTCGATGGTGGCGCCGTTGACCGGGTTATCGCCGTCGAAGTAAATGATCTGTGCGTAATCGGGACGCACCGAGCCGGCGGCCTTGGTCTGGTCGAGGGTCTTGTTCGCAACGAAACGAAGACCGCCCGCCCGATCGTTGCCGACCGGACGAATCCGGTTGCCGGCGATGTTCAGCGTATCCTTGCCGACGCCCCAGGTCGTGCGGCTGAAATCGACTTGCACGGGGGGCGTCCACGAACGATAGACCTTGTCTTTGTCCTGATAGAGCGTGTCGAGGATCGACAGGTTCGAAGAGACGGCCATGTTCATGCCCGCGGGCTTGGCGGTGGCGTCGTTCGCCATTTGCTTGATTTCGTTGTAATCGGGCACCTTCACATTGAAGCCCGATTCATCGAAATAGCCCCACGAAGTGATGAGCCTCGGATCGGTGCGGAGGAACAGCGAGAAGCTGGCCACTTCGCGAGTGATCGGCGCACGTTGTTCGGCGTTGTCCATCGCCACCGGAGTGATGACGGTCGACTTGTTTTCCGGCAACTTCAAATCGTGGAAACCGCGATCGTTGACCACTTGGTAAAGGTACAGATATTCGGCGTCCGTATCGAGCCGCGGCGAGAACGTCGAACGATAGCTTTCCCCAGGGACGAACTGCGTGTCGAAGTCGGATCGGCCGACGCCCCACGTGTCGCCGTTGGCGTTGGCGATCTTGCGATAGACGGCGAAGTAGACCGTGCCGCCGAAGGTTTTGTAGGAGCCGCGATCGACCAGTTTCGTGCCGGACGGAATGTCGCCGGGGGAAACGATGCCCTGGACGATCAGGTTGTTCGGCTTGTTCGAGCTGAGAGCGACATTCGCTTCCTTGGCCTGTTCCTTGGGCAGAGCGATGATGCCGCCGGCGCCGAAATCGATGTCGTCGTTCGACACGGTGCGGATGCCGGTGTTTTTCTTGGCGGCGTCGGCGTCTTGAATGCGGACCAGATCCGTCCCTGGAGCCATGTTCGAGGTGAAGCCGATCAGCACGCTGTTATGGCCGATCTTGAGGGGGTTGGCCGCAAACGAGGCACGCAGCACGGCTCCGGCTTTCGCCTTGTCGTTATCGGTGAACTTCATGAGGTCGACGGATTCGGGAGCGTCGCCGCCGCTCTCGGCAGCCTTGAGCGATTCTTGCTCCCAGGCGACCAACTTGGTCCGGCGATCGGAGAGTTCTTCGGCGAAGAGCGAGTTCTTGAGGTTCTTGCCGGCCTTTTCCACCGTGAAGCCGCTGTTGGCTTTGAATTCGACGGGCTTGGCCATGCGGGCGTATCCCTGATTATCCATGTCGCGGATCTTGACGAGGATCGAGGGATTGGCCGAGACAGCCATGTGCGTCTTGGCGGGCAGCGAAGCGGGGCGTTCCTGGCCCGCGCCGCCGCGATCGATGGCGTTGATCGCGAAGCCAGCGCCCTTGAAATAACCCCACGAGTGAATTGCGTTCGGTTCGACGGGCAGCTTGAGGATGAAGCTGCCGATGTCGCGGGCTTTGACTTCGGTGTTCGAAGCGAAGCGGATGCCGTCTTTCGACGTTTGGTCGAGGCCGCGATCGTTGACGACTTCGTAAAGATACAGATATTTGGGCAGATTCTTGGAGGGGACAAGGCTCGTCGGCGATTTCGAGCCGGTGCCGCTGCCGGGCACGAAATGCGTCGCCAGATCGGCCAAGCCGGTGCGATACGGATCGAACGCATCGACATTATCGCTCGGAAGCTGATAGACGGCGTAATAAATGGTGCCGCCGAGCGGGCCGTCAAGCGAGCCGCTGGCGATCTTGGCGTCCGCGGCTCCGGGGCGAACGAAACCCGCGGTGAGCCAGGTCGCTTTCGCCGTGCCGGCGTCTTTTTCTTGAGCCGAGGCGTTCACGAGGAACGCAACCGCCCCCAGGACGGCCGCCGTGGCCAAACCCGCCATTCGTATTTTCCAGGTGCGTCTCATGGGTCTCTCTTCCGCAAAAGGACAAAATGTTCCGGTTAGTCTTACTTTAGGTTGTAATCTGTGTGCCAGCAAAGAAAAATTGAGGACTTTGACTGGCGGAAACGCAAAGCGCCGCATTTTCATTTGCAGCTGACCGCGATTTTCCCGGCCGATACTCCCACGTGGTTTCTGGGGAGCCGATTGCCTCGTAAACGAGCCGCGGCGTTTCTTTACACCGGGCGTTCAGTTTGGTTAACATCCTTGGGGACTTGAACCTTCGTCTGCAGCCGAGCCCGAACCTGCCGAAACATGCGAACGCCCGTCGTAAGCGTCTTGCGGACGGTTTCGCGAAGCGTCGGCTTGGCCACGCGCAATTCCACGATCGTCCGGCTCGTGTCGGTGAAGAGCGACTTGTATTGGGCCTGCCCGGCCAGAAAATCGAACTCCCGCAGGCCGCGCGCCATGGCGTCCTTCAGCCCATCCACCAGGATGACGATGCCGAGGCGGACTTTCGTCGGCACATCGACAACTCGGCCCGCCTGATAGTAGTAGAGCTTGTCGCCATAACGAAACGCATAATACGCGGCCAGGGGTCGTCCCTCGAGCGTCAGCCAGCGCAGGTCGAGGCGGTCGACATCGAGCAGGTGTTGCATCATGGTATCATGAAACGCACAAAAGCGGGGCGAGGAAAACGCCCCCTCTTTCTCATCCGCATGCCAGCGTTCGCGGTGCAGCTCTTGCAAGACGCGTTTTCCTTCGGCGAGCGAAGCGGCGTCCGTCGCATGATGGACGATCGACCTGCCTTCGGACCACTTCTGAAAGTCGACCAGGCAACTGCGAAACGAACGCCGG
>JBAXFO010000646.1:0-3452 GCA_037139885.1 Planctomycetota bacterium | reverse complement strand
AGCATCTCGGGGGCGTCCTTGACGGGACCGTCGAGTTTCGGGTCGCCGCTGGATTCGATGAAACCCGTCGTGTCGAGCGGGGCATCGCGGAAGATCTTGCCCTTGTCCTTGATGGTCTTCATCGCTTCGAGGTCGAGCACCGGTTCCGCCGGGCGCGGCCGGCCGTAGTGATCGACGTGCTCGAAGGGGGACCCCAGATCGTCCATTCGGTAATGGCACTTCCAACAAGCGGCAGCGCGCGTAACCATTTGCCGTTGCCGTAAGGTACGGTGCGGGTCTTCCGGGACCACCGCGTTCGCATTGATCGGCAGATCGGGCACGCGCCCGCCGAGGAGTTTTTCACGCACCCAGCGACCGCGGCGCACGATGTCGTTGTCGCTGCCCACCGACCAGGCCACCAGCCAGCTCGGTTGCATCGGGATCCCGATTTGATCCTTGTTCTTCGTCCCGTGCTCGACGGACCCAGGGGGAAGCTGGCGGAAAATCGGGGTGCCTCCCGGACCGTCTCTCAACGCACTGCTGGGATCAAACCCTTCGTGACTATGAGCCGAATCGCGCGTTGTCAGCAATTCTTTGAGAACATCTTTGTCGCGGCCGAGAATGTGCAACATCAGGAGATCGGTATCGCTGACCTGCCCCCCGGGATTGTGCCCCATGCCTCGGCGCTGCTGGTAATTGGGCAGCGGATCCTTGAAAACATCGGTAGCGCGGTAGTAGTCGAAGTATTCGCGGAAGAATCCCATGACGCGCGACTTGCCGATCTTGGGATCGTCCAGAATTCTCTGCACGCTCTGGGCGACTTCCTCGCGGTTTGTGAGCTTGCCCTGGGCGGCGGCGGTGAGAAGTCCGGGATCGCGGGCCGTGGAGAGCGCCATGCTGATTGCGAACGCGGTCTCGCGCGGCGACAGCATGCGGACCCCCGGACGAACCTCTGCGCCGAGACCGATTTCAAACCGCAAGACCGCTTCCGGCGTCATCAAGGGCGCCATGAGGATCGTCTTGCCCGCGATCGAATAGTCGCCATCGCGGCCCACGGCCTTGTAGAGTTCGACGAGGCTCTCGATTTCCTTTTCGCTCGGCGGTCGCGACACGGCCAACAGGTATTGCGCGTGCATGGCTTTCGTCAATTCCTCGCGATTGGCGGCCACCTTGGGATGCATGAGAGGGGCGAGGACTCCATTCCCCTGACGAACCCGGTCGCCTTTTTTCAGGTGTTCGAGTTCCTCGGGAGTCGCGGTCTTCATTCGCGCCTCGTTCGGCCAGAGAATGTCCTTGGGGGTGACCGATTTGTCGTTCACGTTCACGAGTTGATGCGGACGAATTTGCGCCGTCACCACCAGTTCGGCGTTGGTGAGCATAAGGCTGGTAGCCCCTTCGTCGGGAGCATAGAGAGAAGCAAAGTCTTTGAAGCCCGCGTCCTGGATCACGCCAAAGGGTTGCTGCACGCCGTTGGCTTGGAACTGTCCGATCCATTTGGAGTAGGCCGATGGCGAGAAACGCCAGAGGCGCGGCGGCGGCGGCACGCTCGGGCCCCGCGGTCCGCCGAAAAGGATTGCATGGGGAAGCCGGTTCCCATCGATGGGTTTTTCCTTCACCGGGTAGTACGCCACCGGCTCCTTGAGCGGCGCATCGAGTGTCGTTTGAATCCACTGCACGACCCCATTGGCTTCCGCCGGATCGGGGCGGGCCTTCTTCGACGGCGGCATGTCGCCGGCGCGGAGCCGTTCCAGAATCGAAGCATAGGCGGTGCGGCCGGCAACGTTGTCGGACGCCAACTTGTCCAACGTGAAGTCGCCTTCTTTCCGTTCGGCGCTGTGGCAATCGACGCAATGCTGTTCCAGGAACGAGCGGACGAACTTCGCGTCCGCCTTGACGGGCGTGTGGACGACCATCGCCCGGAACTTTTCGGGAAGATCGATCTTGGCGCTCCGCAGCGACTTGACTGCGTCGTTCGAGGCCGTCGTCAAACCAGCCATGGAGGCCATTCCCTGGTATTGCGCCAGCGACTTGGCCGCGTCGTCGGAGAGCGAGGTCAGACCGTCGAGGTAGAGCCAGTCGCCTTTGGATTTCGCGAGCGCCGCGGCCGCACCGCTGGAGAGGGTCGCCAACCCATTGAGCGAAAGCCGGCCCTCGCGCTGGGCCAGCGCCGCGGCCGCCTTATCGGAGATCTCCTTGAGGCCATTGAGCGAGAGCGTGCCGCCCTGTTGCTCCGCCAGCGCGGTCGCCGCGTCGTCGGAAAGAACGGTCAGGCCATCGAGCGCGAGGTTGCCCCTTCGCGAAGCGAGCGCTCGAGCAATTTCGGGCGAGAGGGTCTTCAGGGCGGGAAGCCTGCCGTCCCAGTTTCGGGATCCGGCAATCGCCGCGGCGGCCTTTTCCGAGAGCGTCGGCACGGCGGGGATTTGGCCGCACCATTTGGGCCACGACGCCAACACCAGGGCGTTTTCGTCGGAGAGCGCCGTCAATCCCTTGAGAAAAACGATGGGGCGAGCAAGATCGGGATGCGCCTTGTGCTCCGCGAGCGCCTTGAGCGTTTCGTCGGAGATCGTGGTCAGGCCGTTGAGGTACAGATCGCCCTCTCGCTGGCAGATGGCCTTCGCTGCGATCGGAGTGAGCGAAGTCAGGCCGTTCAGACGCAGTTCGCCGTTGGTGCCGTCTTTTCCGCCGATGACCAGGGCGACGTCATCGGGAAGCGCGGTGAGACCGTCCAAATTGAGCGAGCGTTGCGACTTGGCGATCGCTTTGGCGGTCTCGACGTTGAGGGTGGTCAAGCGCGGCAGGTTGCCGCCCAGTTTTCCAAGCAGCGCCTTGGCCGCTTCATCGGAGATGGTCTCGAGTCCCTCCATCGATAGGCCGTGTTGACGCTTCGCCAACACGCGAGCCACCTCGACCGGGACGGTTTTCATGCCGGGGAGTCTGCCATCCCAGTTATGCGGATGCGCCTCCGCCAGCGCCGCGGCAGCTTCCAGCGAGAGTTCCGAGAGACCGTCGAGGCTGATCCCGAACGATGGCCCACCCCCCTTGCGCTGCGCCAACGCCTTCAGCCCTTCCGTCGAAAGCTTCGTCACTCCCTTGAGAGAGAGTCTGCCGCCGTTATGCTGCGCAAATGCCTTGGCGGCTTCGTCGGAGATCGACCTCAAACCGTTGAGCTGTAATTCGCCCTTGTGACGGGCCAGCGCCCTGGCTTCTTCGTCCGAGATCTTGGTCAGGCCATTGAGATGCAAATAGCCCTTGTGCTGCCCGAGCGCCTCGGCCGCTTCGTTCGAAAGGGATGTCAAGCCGTTGAGGGCGAGCCAGCCGTCGTGCTTCGCCAACTCCTTGGCGGCCTCGGCCGAAAGCGTGGTCAGGCCATTGAGCAACAGTTGGCCGGACTTCTCTTGCGCCAGCCGTTTCGCATCATCGACGCTGAGTTGCTGGATGCGGTCCGTTTCCGCGGTACGGCCGATCGCAGCGCC
>JBAXFO010000645.1:0-3455 GCA_037139885.1 Planctomycetota bacterium | reverse complement strand
CCCGTCGTTTATCTCTCGAAAATCCTCCCCCGCATGGACGAACTCGCCGCCGCCGCGAAACGTCCCCTCGACGAATTTGAAACCCAGGGCCACAAGACCGTTCTCGCCGGCGAAGAACTCTTCGTACGCGACACGCCGACCCACACCCGCGTTTTCGGTTCGATCCGAGCCATGCAACAATGCACCGCCTGCCACGCTTGCGAACGCGGCTGTCTTCTCGGGGCGTTTTCTTATACGCTGAGCCGGTAGACATATCATGCAACCTGTCGTTGTTTCTTGAACGAGCTAAGAGCTAATAGCTGTTAGCTATTAGCTCATTTGATGGACGCGACACAGGGCCTCGGGCAGTTTGACGCACAGAGCGATGACGACGTTCGCGACAAAAATCGAAGCGCTCAAAGTTGACTCGGCCTCGATCTTTCTGTCGTGCTCCGATGAACCGCTTCCAAATCTGGGAACGCCATCATTGATGCGGGGCGGCTTCTTTTCGACATCGTCTTTTTGCTTGCGCGAGGCGGGCCGGTTCTTGACATCCCCCGCAAAGGCGGGTAGGACTGAGTCAGGAATCTTTGCGACGCTGTTTTTCTTCCCCGGCACGAGGTAGTTTCGATGAAGCGTTTGATGATGATCGCTGCACTGGGTTTGGTGGTTTGCTTGCCGCTGATGAGCGGCGCGGGCGATAAGAACGTCACCAAGCCGAAGTACGCCAATTTGACTTACGTCCCCACCGCGGATGAAGTCATCCTCAAGATGTTCGAGATGGGCAAAATCGGCAAAGACGACGTGATCTTCGATCTCGGCTGCGGCGATGGTCGCATTCTCTACATGGCCGGCAAGAAGTTCGGCGCTCGCGGCGTGGGTCTCGAAATCAACCCCGACCGCATCCGCGAAGCGATGGACCAGGCTCAGAAATACGATGTCGGCACGCTCGTCGAAATCCGCCATGGCGACGCTCTCAAACCGAAGGACCTGCCCGAAGCGAGCGTCGTCGTCATGTATATGTTCCCCGAATTCATGAACCTGTGGCTGCCGATCGCCAAGGAAAAGCTCAAGCCCGGCACCCGCATTCTCTCGCACGATTACGCCTTCAGCGATTGGGCTCCCGATCAAACGGTCACCGTGCGCAGTTCGACGCGCGAACACAAAGTCCACATGTGGACGGTCAAAGAGAAAGACGCGAAGTAGTCCGAGGTCGGCAACGAATCGGAGACATTCGCCAGGGCCGATTTTCGGAATCCCTGGCGAATGTCGCTTATGGAGATCCTCTCATGTCGCGTGCGTTTTTGGTTCTCGTGATGGCGGCCCTTCCTTTCGTCGCATTTGGGCAGAGCCCGGATGACAAGACGACCTGCCGGATCATTTATGTGCCGACGCCGCAAACGGTCGTCGACAAGATGCTCGATATGGTGAAGGTCAACCGCAACGATGTGGTCTATGATCTGGGTTGCGGCGATGGGCGAATCGTGTGTACGGCCGCCAAGAAATACGGCGCTCAAGGGGTGGGCGTCGACATCGATGCCGACCGCATCAAAGACAGCGTCGCGACGATGCGAAAGATCGGCGTCACAGCCGACCAGGTCGAGTTTCGCCAGGGGGATGCGCTCAAGGTCAAAGATTTGGAAAAGGCGACGGTGATCGTTTTTTACATGCTCCCTGAGTTTATGGAGAAACTGGAGCCGCAAGTGATGAAGCGTTTGCGGCCCGGAACGCGGCTCATCGCTCACGACTTTCCGTTGCCGAATCTGAAGCCGGATGCGACCGTGCAGTTTGAAGGACCGGACCGGCCGCATTGGCTTTACATGTGGACGATCAAGGAACCGAAGAAGTGATCTTGTTCGCGGCTCGTGCTTCCGCAGAACGCGTGCAGGCAGCGCTCTGCGGACGCACGAGCCGCTAAAGAAAGCGCTTCAACGTTTTTCGCAAGAGAGCGTGAGCCTCGTCGAGATCGGCTGCGGCGAGCGGTTCCTTCGAACGCCCGCTCCATTCCAAGACCACGGGCACATTCGCGTTTCGAGCCGCGGCATTGAACTGCTCGCGGATTCGAGCCCCCCAGACAAATCCGTAGCGGTCGCGAAAGTCGCGCCATTCGCGATCGAACGGATCGGCGACGCTGCGGCGCATCGCCAGCCACGCCAACCACGGCGCCGCTCCCACCGCGATCGTCACAAGCCCCTCGTCGTCGAACGGCAACGGCCAACCGAGCAATCTCAGATACTTCAAAATGCACCCGATCGCCAACGCCGCTGCGGCCGCGCCGAAGCGAGTCGGTAGGTAATTGCCCAGGGTGACGGTCAGGATCGCGGCGAGGAAGATCTTGCGTTCGATGTTGAACGAATGAACGCGGATCACCATGCTTTCGAGCAGCGGCAGCGCCATGACGCTGAGGAGCCCGAAGGCGACGAAGTTCCACGCGAAGACATGCGGCCGTCGGGCGCCGAGAACGGCCACCCCGGCGCACCCGGTGAGGCACAGAGCCAAGTAGGCGAAGTCGTCGTCCCTGGGCCAGGCGATGGCGAAGCCCCAGCTCAGCCATGCCGCGGCGGCCCATAGGATGGCGTCGTGAAGGCTGGTGCGGCGGTTCGCCTGCCAGGCCCGGACCAGGGGGACTCCGCCGAGCGCGATCGCAAGCCACCAGAACATCGCTGCCCCTTCCGAGAATCGTGCGCTGGGCGATTGCCGGAGGAATCGGCAAACTCCGCCCCGCTTCGCACGCCTTGTCAATTTGTACGATCTTTGCGCTGAAATCCGGCGCCCATTTTCTCATTTCTTGCACCATCGCAAGGGGACTTTCGAGCCGTTGGACGATGAAAGTCTTGGACCACCGCCGCGTGCCGTTTTGCTTCTTGGCTCGCGGAGGCGCTGATCATTTCGGAAGAGGTCTCGTATGAAGCGTCTATGCATTCTCATCGTGTGCACCTGGCTCACCGCCGGAGCGGGCGCGGCCCACGCTCAACTGTTTTTCAATCCGTTTCGCAAAGCGCCCCCCGCGGTTCCTCCTGCGGAACGCGTCGGGCAACTCGTCACGACGATCAAGAGCGATCCGGACGAGCGCAAACGCGTCGCCGCCGTCGAGGAGTTGCGGGATTTCGATTCGAAGTCGTTCCCGCAGATCGTCGACATCCTCGCGGACATCGCCCAAAACGACTCCAAAGCAGGCGTGCGCGGCGAAGCGGTGAGCAGCCTCGTCCGCATGCGGCCCGTCAGCCCGATCGCGGGGCAGGCGATCGAAAACGCCGCCTCGAAGGACGACAACTGGCGCAACCGCATGAACGCCCAGGCCGCCCTCGTCCGCTATCGCCTCGCCGGCTATTCGCCGTCGGCCGCGCGAAACGACGGCAAGCCGCCTGCGCCGCCGTCGGGAGTCAATCAATCGGGCGAACCGCCGCTCGCGAGTCAAACTCCCCTGCCGGGCAATCCGCCGATCATCTACCACGATCACACCGGCAAGGTCATTC
>JBAXFO010000644.1:0-3457 GCA_037139885.1 Planctomycetota bacterium | reverse complement strand
TACCAGATGAACCAGAACGGCGATTTTAACTTCACCATGACGGGCGGGACGCTGGATCTCAACGGCGATTCGCTCGGCGGTCAGAAGATCTCGGCGCCCAGCGGCACGGGCGTCATCACCAACAGTGCGACGGTGCCGGCGCTGCTCAACGTCGGCGTGTTCGCCAACCGCACATTCAGTGGCACCATTCAGGACGGCGCCGGCACGGTCGCGGTGGTCGCTAGCGCCGCCCCCGCCGATCCGCGGGCACCCGTGGGCAAGGCATGGAAGCTCACCGGCCACAACACCTACAGCGGCGGGACGACGATCGCCGGAGGCGCAGCCCTGAAGCTCGGTGCCGCCGACGCTCTGCCGATCAACGGGGCCTTCCGTCTGGGCGACGAGACTCTGGGATCGGGCATTCTCGACCTGAATGGTTTTAATATCGCCCTGACCGGCCTCTACACCGCCGCTGAAGGCGCCACGCACAGCACCTACTGGGACGAGATCACCAACTCGAGCGCCACGCCCGCCACGCTCACGATCACCAACACGGCCGACTACGTCTACGGCGGCCATTTCGCGGGCAACCTGTCGATCGACAAGTTCGGTCCCGGCAAGTTCACCGCCAGTGGCGGCAACCTCAACTCGGGCGACGTCTCCGTCTACGATGGCACTCTTGAGGTTCTCGGCTACTTCCTCAACTGCCCGCAAGTCGTGCCCGGCTTTGGCAATCCGCACCTGCTGGGCAAGGTCGATCCGCAGTACTTTGTAGTGAAGTCCGACGCCGTACACGGCGAGGCGGCGTTCACGCTTGCGAATTATCAATTCTACGATCTCGATAACCAGCCGGCCACCGATCTGCAAGGCACGTCCACCGTCGTGCTCGCGACCGATTGGCGCGCGGCGGTATACAAGGCCGTGAAAGGACAGGTTCTTATTAAGCCGACGGGCAAGACGCTGATCTTCCCAACCGATGGCTTGGAACCCAACGATCCGCACAACCCAGACAACGTCAAAGGTAGCGATCCCAACAAGATCATGGGCGGCTTCAGGGTCGATACGGTAAGAGACTTGAAGATAGCCATTGACGGGTTGGACCCTGTGACCCAGCAGCCGAACCCAGCCACGGGCAAGTTCGATCTCTACGACAAGAACCCCGACGGCACGTTCAAGTACAAGGACGACGGCATCACGTCCGACGACACGAAGCTGATCGTCATGGAGGACATGACCGGCAATATTAGGTGGAACGACGTGGACTACGACGACGCTTTCTGGGTGGTGGCCGTGCAAGAGGTGACCGTGGATATCGACACTGACTCGAACAACGACGGCATGATTGACCCAGACAACGACCTACTGACCGCCTCAGACGATTCAATCGAGTTGAACTTGCCTGGCCACATCTTGTTTGTGAACAACGACGACGACAATCAAGACGGGCTCCCGGATCTAACGCCTACCAATCCGACCGAGGTGCTGGGCGAAGACGATCTCTCGCCCGTAGTTCTACAAATCAGCGGACTAACAGCTACGCATGCCGGCCAGTTCTACGCGACGCTCACGACTGACGGCCCGATCGCGGTTTGGCAAGACGCGTTGAAGGAACACGAACTGACGCAACGCGCATGGGACCTATACCAAGGGCTTCCTGCAACGATTTACGTCGAGGCACTGGCCGTGGGCTCCTACTCGCTGACGCTGACGGCCGTGTGCGGAGACCCGAATACCGGCCCGAAGGTCGGCAATGACACGGTGGTGGGCGCAAACGTGGATGTGATACCGAAGCCCGAGGCGTTCTACTTGAAAAGCGAGGACGTGGTTAACAATAACGCGCACGACAACTCTTACGAGCCATTGACGAACGATCGCATCGTATTGGGTAATGTTCCCGCGAACATGGTCAAGGTGAAGCTCTCGGCCGGCAATAGTCCCGTCGATAGCCTGACGCTGGAGAATGGAACGATCACGGTTACGGCCGCGAACAAGTTTGAGTATCAGCAGACAAAAGCGTGGACCAAGACCGAGCGGTTTCGTTACTCCATACAGGTTGGTGCCAAGCATCGCGACGTGGAGGACTACGTGACGTCGGGGTTCCGGTATGAAATCAATGAGGCGGGCGCTGATTATCCAGGCAATTTCGACGACAAGGACCTGTCCAAGCAGGGTATTCAGGCCGACGGAGGACTGGTTTTGGCTGGCGGAGGACTGCTGCTTTGCGGCGATCCAAGCCAGGAGACGAACTCGACGGTGCAGGCAGACAAGGACATCTTCGGCTGGATCGCCAACCACGCCAAGGGGGGTGACTTCGTGCTAATGCGCGGAGCGAATACTTCCGAAGAAGCTTTTGCTGACCCGACTTGGTTTAACTGCGATCCAGAGTACGGATTCTTTGCGGGCCACCCGTTTGATTCGGTCGAGGCATTGAACTACGTCTACAAGTGTTACGGTGGTGGCGCGCCAACAGTCCAAGACCGCATCACCGAAGCTCAAGATCCCATCAACATCCTCGCACGCGCGATGGCAAGCGACTGGTTCGCGAAGCAGAAACTCAACGGCGCAGAAGCTATCTTCTTTGGCGGCGGCGACCAGTGGCGCTACATTGCAAATTGGAAAGGCACTGAGGTTGAAACAACGGCTATGGCGAAGTACGCCGGCGGGCACACTGTCCTAGCTGGCACAAGTGCTGGACTAGCCATTATGGGCGACTGGGATTATGCCACAAAATTCGGTGCTGCAACGCCTCAAGAAGCATTGGACAGTCCCCACCAATACAACGAAAGCAACGGTACCGGCAACCCACGGCTCACATTTGAACGGAACTTTGTTCGCCCCGCACATTTGACGGGTGTTGTCACTGACAGCCACTTTGGTAGCCCATCGTTAACGCCCTCTGAAACATGGGGAAACGATGGCAATCGAGGTCGCATGGGGCGGCTTGTTGCCTTCGTTGCTAATATGGGAAAGGACACAGGCAGCGCGAAAGGCCTTGGTGTGGATGCTACCACGGCTCTCATGGTCGAAACTACTGGCATGGCAAAGGTATTCGGGATGTTCAATGTGTATTTTGTCACGCCGACGGAAGCAGCCGCTGTTGATGCCAACGGCAACCTGGTGGATCCGTTAACGATGAACAACATCAAAGTGCGGCGCGTTGACAAAGACACGGCTCCCTTTCAACTTGCTGACGGCTGGAATGCTTCTTCTGTGTTCGGTCTGCAATACTCCTTGACAGCTCGTCCGAAACAGGGGGAGCCTTTACAGGGAGAACTGGTTTCAGATCGTCCGAATGGGGAAGTCTATTGAAGATGTGATGTGAGCATGCAAGACAAAGTGCATTCGTTGCGATTTCAGCTACGCGATCTACCAAGGACGGGCCTAATAGTCACAATCATCTGTATCGGAGCGATTGGCCACTGCGGAGAAGATCACCCTGCGAAAGACACACCACAACCTCAGTTTGTATTTGTTCGAA
>JBAXFO010000643.1:0-3459 GCA_037139885.1 Planctomycetota bacterium | reverse complement strand
GAACCTTCGGAAACGACGTAGGGACGAGTTGTGTGTAAATGACAGGTTGAGCCGAAGGCGAAGCCCACCATCGCACGCAACACCAAGATCCAACGACCGCAAGGGATGGTGGGCTTCGCCCCGCTCAACACACCCTACAAGAAATGTCTCTTACAAGGAATCTTCCATGACGCAGTTGCTCAAAGACCCGCCGCAGTCAACGACGGGCTCACCCGAAGAACTCAAGCACGAACGACGCAGCAGCCAAAAGCAGGGCCTCTTCGCTCCCGAACTGGTGCGGGCGGCTCTGGCCCAATCGTTCGTGATGTTGCGGCCCGATATTCAGTGGAAAAACCCAGTCATGTTCGTGGTCGAGGTCGGCACGGCCCTGACCCTGGCCTACACCGTCGCCGTGGCCCTGGGCTATCCCAGCCAGGCGTCGTTCGGCTATCTCCTCACGTTGTCGGTCTGGTTGTTCCTGACCGTGCTGTTCGCGAACTTCGCCGAAGCCCTCGCCGAAGCGCGCGGCAAAGCCCAGGCCGACGCCCTCCGCAAAACGCGCCGGGCGACGCCAGCCTTCATCGTTCGCCCCAATGGCGTCGTCGAAGAAACGGTCTCCACCGCCTTGAAAGCCGGCGACACGGTGGAAGTGGTCGCGGGGAATATTGTCCCCAGCGACGGCGAGATTATCGAAGGCGTCGCCAGCATCGATGAATCCGCCATCACCGGCGAATCCGCGCCCGTCATTCGCGAAGCGGGCGGCGATCGCTCCGGCGTCACCGGCGGCACCCGCGTGCTGTCCGACCGCATCGTCGTCCGCATCACCGCCGGCGCCGGGGCCACGTTTCTCGACCGCATGATCGCCCTCGTCGAAGGAGCGAGTCGGCAACGCACGCCCAACGAGATCGCCCTTTCGCTCGTGTTGGCGGCCTTCACGCTCATCTTCCTGATCGTCACCGTCGCTCTTTACCCCATGGCCCTCCATGCGGAAAACTACATGAGCGTTTTCACGGGCGAACGCGTCGTCAGCCTGGGCACCGATGTCCCGACACTGATCGCCCTGCTCGTCTGTTTGATTCCGACCACCATCGGCGCGTTGCTCGCCGCCATCGGCATCGCCGGCATGGATCGCGCCTTACGCGCCAACATCATCGCCAAGAGCGGCAAGGCGGTCGAAGTGGCCGGCGATGTCGATACGCTCCTGCTCGATAAGACCGGCACCATCACCATCGGCAATCGCCGGGCGACGACCTTCATCCCCGCCGATGGAGTCTCCGCGGATGACCTGGGGCAGATGGCCGCCCTGGCGTCGGTCGCCGATCAAACTCCTGAGGGCAAGAGCATCGTCGAGCTGTACCAAGCCTCCCCGAATGGCCGCGGCAAGGTGCTCGCTCCGCAGGGAGCCCGCTTTGTCGAGTTCACCGCCCAGACGCGCATGAGCGGCATCGACACTGCCGATGGCCGCAAGATTCGCAAAGGCGCCCCCGATTCGATCTTTCGTTACGTCGAGAAAAACGGCGGCCCCTCGGCGCCGCGCATGAAGGCCGAAGTCGACCGCACGGCTTCGCAAGGCGCGACGCCGCTCGCCGTGGCCGACGGCAATCGCATCGTCGGCATCGTCGTTCTGGAAGACATCCTTAAACCGGGCATGCGCGATCGCTTCGAACGGCTGCGCCGCATGGGCCTACGCACCGTCATGGTCACGGGCGACAATCCGCTCACGGCCAAGGTGATCGCCGAACAGGCGGGCGTCGACGATTACATCGCCGAGGCCACCCCCGAAGCCAAGCTCGAATACATCCGCAAGGAGCAGCGCGGCGGCAAACTCGTCGCCATGATGGGCGACGGCACCAACGACGCCCCCGCCCTCGCCCAGGCCGATGTCGGCGTGGCCATGAACAGCGGCACGCAGGCCGCCAAGGAAGCCGGCAACATGGTCGATCTCGACAGCGATCCGACCAAGCTCATCGAAGTCGTCGAAGTCGGCAAACAACTCCTCATGACCCGCGGCGCCTTGACGACCTTCTCGATCGCGAACGACCTCGCGAAATACTTCGCCATCGTTCCCGCGTTGTTCGCGTCGACGCTCCCGTGGCTGAAGGCGTTTGACGTCATGCGGCTCCATTCGGCGACATCGGCGATCCTCTCCGCGGTGATCTTCAACGCTCTCATCATCCCGGCCCTGATCCCGATCGCCATCAAGGGCGTGCGCTATCGTCCCGTTGGCGCGGATGCGCTGCTGCGTCGCAACCTGCTCATCTGGGGCCTCGGTGGCGTGATCGTACCGTTCGTCGGCATCAAGCTCATCGACATGATCCTGGCCGCCCTCAACCTCGTGTAATCGAACCTCGAAAGGAACTGATATGTTTGCTCATCTTCGCGCCAATCTTTGGTTGCTCGTCTTGACCGTCGTGATTTGCAGCGGCCTTTACCCGGTGGCTCTCTGGGCCATCGGCCAGGCGATCTTCAACAACCAGGCCAACGGCAGCCTCATCGCCGGAGCGGACGGCAAACCGCTCGGCTCCCGCCTCATCGCTCAGGAATTCAAGGGCGACGAGTACTTTCAATCGCGTCCGTCCGCGGTGTCGTACAACGCCGCCGCGTCCGGAGCCACCAACTGGGGCGCGAACAATTACCTGCTCCGCGATCGCGTCGCCCGGGCGCTCGGACCGATCGTGAAGTACAAATCGGGCCCGAACAAGGGCAAGGAAGCGGCCCCCGACATCGCGACCTGGTTCCGCACCGCCAAGCCCGGCCTGGTCGCCGATTGGGCGAAAGCTCACGGCGGCCTGGCCCAGTCGTGGGTCAAGTCGGACGATGCCGCCAAGGACTACGTCAAGGAATGGTTCGCCAAACGGCCTGCTGAGCTCGATGCGTGGAAGAAAGACAATCCCGACAACGCGAGTCCGACGCCCGAAGATCTCGCGGTCGTTTTCTTCGAAAGCTTCGCGCGCGAAAATCCGTCGACCTGGCTGACCGTCGCGGACAGTAAAGACCAAAAGAACGACAAGGGCGAGCCGGTCAAGATCGTGGAGTGGGTCAAGAAAGACAGCGACGATTCGGCGGACATCGCCAGCGTATTCTTCGACATGTGGCGTCAGGAGCATCCGAACGTCGAACTCGAGGACGTGCCGGCCGACATGGTGATGGCGTCCGCCTCGGGCCTCGATCCGCACATCACCTTGAAGAACGCCCAGTATCAACTCGGCCGCGTCTCCGCAAAATGGGCCGAGCTGACCAAGCGCGACGCGAGCAAGGTGCAGCCGGAGATCGAGCAGATTCTGATGAGCCGGGCGTCGGCGCCGCTCTGGGGCCTCGCCGGCGTCGATCTGGTGAACGTGCTCGATGTGAATCTGGCTCTCAAAGCGAAGTATCTGAAGTAATCGCCTCGAGTCGAATGCTTTCAAAAAGCAGCTAATAGCTGTTAGCTAACAGCTATTAGCTCTTCCATCACTTCGACAGCCGACGCCGCGCATACGC
>JBAXFO010000642.1:0-3473 GCA_037139885.1 Planctomycetota bacterium | reverse complement strand
CCGCAAATACCATCTCTTCGCCTGGCCCATCGTCGTCGCGGTCATGGCGGTCGTCGGCTTCAGCGTCCACAGGACGGCCGAGGAAGCGCTCAAGATGCAGCGGATCGACGAGCTGCAAACGCTGCTCAAAGCCGACATCGCGGCGCTCGAAGCCTGGCTCAACGACAACCGCACCTCCGCCGAACTCGTCGCCATGGACGAACGCCTCGACGCCTTGGCTCAGGAACTGGTCAAGATCGGCAAAGATTCGGGCAATGCGGCGCGTGCGCTGTTGTTGTCGAAGACTCAAGCCGATCTGCGCGCTCGGCTCAAACCCCGACTCCAACAATCGGAGCATACGGGGTTTTTCCTGGTGGCGCCCGACGGAATCATCATCGCCGCCGATCTCGACGCTCCGGTCGGCATGCCCGTTCCGGAAGCTCGCAAAGAGGCCATCGCCAAGGCGTTCGAAGGCGAGACCATCGTCACGAATCCGTTTCGCAGCCCCCTCCTTTTAGCCGACGCCCAAGGAGTGCAGCGCGCGAATCTGCCGTCGATGCTCGTCACCACGCCCGTCAAAAATGAAAAGGGCAAGGCCATCGCCGTGCTCGCCCTGCGCATCCGCCCCGAAGATTCCTTTACGAAGATTCTGCAGACCGCCCGCTATGGCAAGTCGGGCGAGACCTACGCCTTCGACAAAAACGGCCTCATGATCAGCCAGAGCCGGTTCGACGAAGATCTCAAAAAGTATGGGTTGCTCGCCGATGTTGCCGACAGTCAGTCGATCCTCGAAATTCCGGTGCGCGATCCGGGCGTCGATCTGTCGCGCGGCGAACGTCCCAAGATTCGGCGCTCCGAACAACCCCTCACCGTGATGGCCGCCGACGCCGTGCAGGGAAAGTCGGGCTACAACGTCGACGGTTATCGAGACTATCGCGGCATACCGACGATCGGGGCGTGGAAATGGCTCGACGACGCCGACTTTGGCGTGGCCACCGAGGTCGACGCCGATGAAGCGTTCGCCGCGGTTTACATCCTGCGGCGAGGCTTTTGGGTGCTCATGGCTCTGCTCCTCGTGGCCGCGTTCATCATCTTCGCCGCGTTGTTCTTCATCTCCAGGCAACAGCGCGTCTTGCAAAGAGTGACCGAAACCGCGAAGCAACTCGGGCAATACGCTCTTGAAGAGAAGATCGGCTCCGGCGGCATGGGCTCGGTGTTTCGCGCCCGCCACGCCATGCTGCGCCGGCCGACGGCGGTCAAGTTGCTCGATCTCGACAAAATGTCCGATGCCGCGGTCATTCGCTTCGAGCGCGAAGTGCAGCTCACCAGCGTTCTCTCGCATCCGAACACCGTCGCGATTTACGATTACGGGAGAACTCCCGACGGCCTCTTTTACTACGCCATGGAATATCTCGACGGCATGAACCTCGACGAACTCATCCGCGCCTTCGGCCCCACGCCCGAAGCCCGCGGCGCGTTCATCCTGCGGCAAGTGTGCGGCGCGCTCGCCGAGGCGCATGCCCAGGGCGTCGTGCATCGCGACATCAAACCGGCGAACATCTTCCTCACGACCCGCGGCGGCATGCGCGACTTCGTCAAGGTGCTCGACTTCGGCCTCGTCAAAGCGCTCGAAGACAAGAATCAGGCCAACCTCACGTCGACCGACGCCATCACCGGCACGCCGCTTTACATTTCGCCTGAAGCGGTGCAGCATCCGGAACAGGTCGACGCCCGCTCCGACGTTTACGGCATTGGCGCCGTCGCGTATTTTTTGCTCACCGGCCGGCCGCCGTTCGAAGGTTCGACGGTCATGGAGATCTGCCTGCATCACGTCCGGTCGACTCCGGTCCCGCCGTCGCAGAAATCGGGCCGGCGCATCTCCACCGATCTCGAAGCCCTGATCTTGCGGTGTCTCGCGAAGAATCGCGACGATCGTCCCGCCAACGCCGGCGCCCTCCTCGAAGCGCTCGACAAATGCCAGATCGAGGGGGTCTGGACCTCGCAAACGGCGGCTCTTTGGTGGAAGACCCACATCGAAACCCCCGGCAAAGCCGCCTCGTCCACCGCGCCGACCAACCCCATGCCCGAAACCCATCCCAGCCAGCTCGACATCACCCTCGGGCACGAACCGAATCGAAAATAGCTCGCGTGCCTAACGGTTGCACGCGCATCCGGCGCGCGTTACTGTAGACGTCGTCCCGCTCTCACTCCATGGAGACACCTCTCATGCGTCGCGAAAAACCGCGTTCCGATCGCCCGGATGTCGATCGTCGTTCGTTCATCAAGGCGGTCGGCCTGGGCGCAGCCGCCATGCCGCTCTTCGCCGAGCCCAAAATCCACGCCGCTCCCCCAACGCGGACCAGCCCCGCGGAGACGGCCGTGCTCGCTTTGTATAACGCTCTCACCGAAGCCCAAAAACGCCAACTCTGCTTTGCCTGGGACCATACCGAAACCACCGGCAACCGCCCCCGCGGCCTGCTCCGCACGCACGTTTCGAACAACTGGCAGATCACCGAACCGGTCGTCGCCAGCGACTACTTCACGCGCGAGCAGCAAACCATCATCCACGACATCTATCGCGGCATGCTCAATCCCGATTGGTATGGCCGCATCACCCGCCAGCTTCGCGACGACAACGATGGCCGGCCCTGGGGCACCGCGCAATCGATCGCCATTTTCGGCACGCCCGGGACCGATCAGTTCGAGTTCGTCATGACCGGCCGGCACATGACCATCCGTTGCGACGGCAACACCACGCCCAACGTCGCGTTCGGCGGCCCCATTTTCTACGGCCACGCCGCCAGCGGTTTCAACGAAACGACCGGCCATCCCGGCAACATTTTCTGGGATCAAGCGCGCCGCGCCAATTTCATCTACCGCATCCTCGATGAGCCGCAGCGACGCACCGCCCTGGTCGAACGCCGGCCGCCCGAAGCGGCCGTCGCCTTCCGCGGCGCCCAGGGAGGATTCCCCGGCCTGCCGGTCGCCGACATGACGAGCGATCAGAAAGACGAGCTCCGCCGCGTCCTGCTCAACCTGCTCGAACCCTATCGCCAGGAAGACCGCGACGACGCCCTCGCCTGCCTCACGGCTCAAGGCGGCCTCGACCGTTGCAGCCTTGCGTTCTATCGCGAAGGCGACCTCGGCGACGACGGCGAATGGGACAACTGGCGCCTCGAAGGACCGGCGTTCGTGTGGCACTACCGCGGCGAACCCCACGTCCACGTCTGGGTCAACATCGCCGACAACCCCAGCGTCCGCCTCAACGCCCGCGGGTAATTCCGCAGGTTTGATTGAGAAGCCCACAAGCCCTGGGATGAGGTACTCCGAATCCCAGGGATGGCTCACCGTCACCGATGACATCCCGTAGGGTGGGTTGAGCGGGACGCGAAGCCCACCAAAAGGTTCCGACGCCGAATCCGATGTCGGTATTTCGAGATTGGGGAAAGCGTCAAACCTTTCGGTGGGCTTCGCTCCGCTCAACCCACCCTACG
>JBAXFO010000641.1:0-3478 GCA_037139885.1 Planctomycetota bacterium | reverse complement strand
ATCGCGTTTCTGATAGCTACCTATCAGCCACTACCTTATATGCCCCCAAAATGCCATTTTTTTAGATCGTCGGGACTCGCGAAACGCGGGATTGTCGTGATTCTGCTGATGTCCGGACTTCTTGCCCTCACCGCGCGGAATCTCTCGGGAGCGCCGCGTGGTAGCGATCGGGAACCCGGAGGTTTCGGATGGTGAAGTTTTGGGGGTGAATTCCGATGGAGGGGAAAAGGTCCGAGAGTCGAGCGATGAAACGACTTCAGTCCCCTACCCTAACCGTGACGACCGCAGCTCAGCTCACCATTTCGAGGGCGGTAGCACCGACCAGTCAAACGCAATCTCGTCACCGTCGGGATCTCCGATTCGCGGATCCGCTTGCATGGAACGCAGCCCCCGGTTCTCTCATGCCCCTCCCCTACCCTACCGGGTCCGGAAGCTGCTGCTTCCCTCGCGATTTACCGCTGAAGGCGCCGACCATCGCGCCGATCGCAGTCCACGCCCCCATTCCCGTCCGCAACCCGCCCACGCTGTCGATGTTGAGTCGCAGCGACAGCTATCATCGCTTTGGCCAAAATCACATGGCATCTAAGCACTGCGAGATTCGCATGAATCGGGACAGTTTGCCCCCGTTTGACCCCCCCTTTTGCCTTGTAGCAGATTTGTAGCAGAAGCCAAAGTAAACGGTGGAAAAAGAGTGATTCTGTGTTTACAATGAGAATGCGGAAACTGTGGAAGGATTAGGATTTCCGATGAAATCCGCTATTAGGTCTGGTGGTTTACACCCAGAGGGTCGGGGGTTCGACACCCTCAGCGCCCATTCGACAACATGTGAATCTGAAACAGTTTACGTTTACCCGGCGATGGTCGCCAGAGCAGCCAAACCCCATTTCAATTGTGGACCCGTCCACAAAATGAGGGAACTGCTCATGGCCAGAGCGACGGCTTCGAGCAGGTCGGCCCACTCGACGCAGCGTCGGTGCGAGCGATCAAGCTTCGCGGCGGAATTGCCTTGGTCAACACCGACTCCTGGCATTTTCTCGGTGACGGAAAATCCAAAGCGTATGTTTTCTCGAACGACCCGAACACGGCGCACCTTTTGCTGCCGGGGAACGCGAAACCGTCGGTTATGACGTTGGCGAATGCGGTAAAACTGGGCGGTGGAGGCGGTGAAGTCGTCGCCCAAGGCGGCGGTAACGTCGTCGCCCAAGGCGGCGGCAATATCACCGTCTCACGAATCGATCGCAATGGAAACCCCATGTTCTCGATACAGGCTATCCAAAATAGCCCATTCGCAAAAGCAAGACGCTATTGAATGATCGATCGTGTCAATAGAATGAGGAAGTTTACGCCGCGGCGGGGGCTCTGATAAGGAACCACTCTGCCGCGGCGGTTCCTTCTTGTCACGAAAAACGCGAGCCATGCCATGCCGATGCGAGGCAGCCTTGATCGGCGAAGGATCGCCGGAACGCTCATCACTCTCCTCGTTGCCGCAATCGCGGTCTTGCCGCCCTCTTCGCCAGCCGATTCACCGCCGCCGGCGGAACTCGCCGCCAAACGGCGGGAGCGAACGGAGTTGCTGCTCGAGGCGGTTCGCCTTCGGGCCGAAGGCAAATTCGACGAAGCCGTCGCAGTGGCCGAGCGCCTCGTCGCCGTCGAGCGTGCCATCAATGCCTCTCCGCATTACGAATTGGCTCTCTTCGTCGAAAACGTCGCCGACCTGCACTTCCTCCGGGGCGATTACGCCGCGGCTCGCCAGTGGCGCGAGCAAGACGTCGCCGAGAAGAAAGGCCTCTACGGGCGCGACCACTGGCGCGTGCGCGACGCCGAAGTGAACCGCGATCACGCGGCGGCGATGGGGCAAATGACCTCTGCGCAGCGGGCGCAGCTTGCCGCGGCGCGTCAACAACTCAATCAATCCATGGCGCTTCGGAAGAAGAACAAAGCCGCTGAGGCGCTCGCGCCGGCGCGCGAGGCGCTGGCGACGTTGGAGACGATCGACGGCGCGCATCCGCGCGCCGTCGTCGAGAGCCTGAACACCTTGGCGAACATCCACTACGAAATGCGGCAGTACACCGAGGCGGAAGAACTCTATCGTCGCACGGCGGACGTCTCCGCGCGCGCCTTCGGCGAAAGCCATCCGGAACACGCGTTGCACCTTCGCAATCTCGCGAATCTCTATCTGGCGAGGGCCGAGTACGCCAAGGCGGAAGAACTCTACATCGTCGCCATGAAGAATCAGCGCCGCAGTCTGGGCGAGACGGATCGCGAATACGCGAGCACCGTCAACAATCTGGCCGGCCTCTACCGCGAATGGGGTGACTACAACCGTGCGGAACCGCTCTTGCTCGAAGCTTTGCGAATCCGAGAGAAGTCTCCGGGGGCAATGAGCCGGGAGTACGCCGCCAGCCTCAACAATTTGGCCAATCTTTACGTCGACCGCGGCGATTACGCCCTGGCGGAGCCTCGATACCGCCAATCGATCGACCTTTTCAAGGAATTGCTCGGCGAGAAGAGCCCGGAATGCCTCAGCGGCCTGAGCAATCTCGCCAACCTCTATCGCATGATGGGCGATTACGCAAAGGCAGAAGAGCTCTATCGCAACACGCTGGCCGCGCGAACAGAAACTCTGGGGGAACGCCACCCCGATACGATCAACGATCTGGAAAACATCGCTCTTTTGCAAGCGGAGCGTGGCGCGTACGGCCATGCGGACGCCGGGGCCCTCCGCGTCCTGGAACTCCGCCGGAAGGTCGTGGGCGAAAATCACCCGTCCTACGCGAGAAGCCTCAGACTTCTAGCAAATATCGCCTTCGGCCGCAAGGACTACGACCGCGCCGAGTCGTACCTCCAGCAGGGCATCGACGGCTATCGGCGAACTCTGGGCGAGAAGAGTCCGGCCTACGCCCAAAGCATCTTGGGCCTCGCTACGCTTTACCGAGTCCGAGGGGATTACGCGAAAGCCGATCCTCTCATGCTGCGAGCCAACGAATCCTACCGCCTCAGCCTCGGCGAACGGCACCCCTCGTATGCGTACGGCCTCGGGCAACTCGCGCTGCTGCGCCGCTTCCAGGGTCAGTCCGAGCGGTCCGCGGCGCTGTCACGCGAATCGTGCCAGTCGCTCCTCGACCATCTTGGCGCGGTCGCTTGCGCGGAAACGGAAACGACGCAGTTCGCTCATATGAAGCAGCACCGCGCGGACCTGGGAATTTATCTCACCTGCACCGCCGACCAGCCGAACTCCGCGGAGGCGGTCTACGCGCTGACGCTGCCGTGGAAAGGCGCCGTCACCGCCCGACAACGGCTTGCTCGCTTCACACGGTCGACGCTGGCGGCTTCCGACCCGCAAACGCGAGAGTTGCTCGCGAGTCTCGAGGCCGCGTCCCGCGATCAAGCGCGGCTCAGCTACAAAGCCGCCGAAGCGGATCCGGCCGTCGACGCCGCCGTGCGGTTGCACGACGTGCAGGAACGGCGCGAACGGCTG
>JBAXFO010000640.1:0-3500 GCA_037139885.1 Planctomycetota bacterium | reverse complement strand
GCTCTCGTCTCTCTCACCTGAGCTTGACACAAATCTCCAGGCGTTTATATTCCCGGCCGCGCAGCCGTTGCGCTTGGCAGGACGCCAGGGGAGGGGATGTGGTTACGTTCGCGAAGCACGGACGCCGGCTTCTCGGGATGAGCTTGCTCATCTTGTTGAGTGCAGCGACACACGTGTTGAGCCAAGAAACCGACGTCGTCGAGAAGGACCTCCGCGCTTCGGGCACATCGACGCCCGTCTCCATCAAAGCCGATCACGCCGCCACCTGGGAAGAAAAAGACGATCGCGTCTTCTTGCTGCAAAGCAACATTCGCGTCGAACAAGGCGGCACGCTCATCACCGCCAAACGGGGAGCCGTCTGGATCGATATGAAACGCAAGGCGTCGACGGGCGTCTATTACATCAACGTTTATGGCGAAGACGGCATCGAACTGACGGCGAACGGCGAAACCAAGCGTGGTCCACGCGGGATGTTCGCCCTGACGACCACCGGCGCGATCGACGTCAAACCGACCGTCAGCAAGCTCGTCGAACAGAACTTGACGACCGATCCGGTTTACACGCGCGCCTTCGAGGAACGCGGCCGGATCTTGGCCGCCGCTCGGCAGACGGTCACAGCCTCGTCGCCGATTCAGCAAGCCCAAGGTGTCGATCCGAATGTGCCGCCGCCGCCCCCGGCAGCGAACGAAGTTCCCCCGGCGCCGCCGTTTGGGCAACAACCGCCATTCGCCGCTCCGCCGGTTCCAGGACAAGCGGCTCCAGGCCAGGCCGCGCCCGGAGTTCCCGCGCCGACAATTCCAACCGTGCCGGGAAATGTTCCGCCCGTGCCGCCGCCGCCCTTCTTCGGTCCCGCGGGAACGCCCCCGGCCGGAGGTATTGCGCCGCCGCCGAGTCCGCCGCGTCGCTTCTCGATTCGACCGCGAACGTCGGAAGAAATCCGCGTCCGCAATTATGTGACAGCCAACGGCGAAACCATTTACGTTGTGCCCAGTCCCGTCATCATCGAAATCGTCGATCCGAAAAATAAGATGGGGACCATCGACATCGAAGCCGACCGTATGGTCTTCTGGACGCATGGCGACGGCAAACAGTTCTTCGAATCGATGAAGAAATCCGACGGCGAAACGACGCAGCACATCGAGCTGTATCTGGCCGGCAATGTCGAAATGCGCACACGCACGAAAAAGGAAGAAGAGATCCTCCGGGCCGACGAGCTCTATTACGATGTGAGCCGGAGCGTCGCCATCGGCACGAAGGCCGATCTCGAAATTCGCCAGCCGAAACTCCCGTATCCGATCCACATGCGCGCCCCTGAGATTCTGCAACTCAACGCCAAACAATACCAGGCCAAGGGCGTCGAACTCTTTTCGACGGTTCTGCCGTCGAACCCGGGCCTCAAAGTTTACTTGCGCGAGGCGACTCTCGAGGAACACGATGTCCCCCGTAAGACGATCTTCGGGCGCCAGATCGTCGATCCCGCGACCGGCGAACCGAAGGTGGACCGCCGCCGTTATTTCGACGGCCGCAACTTCCTCCTGTATTTCGAAGAGGTGCCGGTCTTTTGGTTTCCGTTCCTGCGGGGCGACATCGAAGATCCGCTCGGGCCGCTGGAGAACATCGGCATCGGCGGCAGCAACATCTTCGGCTTCACGCTGCAATCGAGCTGGGACATGTATCAACTGCTCGGCATCGACAAGGTTCAGGGAACGCGTTGGCGCCTCTACATCGATTACTTCAGCGCTCGCGGACCCGCTCTGGGGACTGAGTTCCGGGCCAAAGGCAAGGATCTCTTCGGCATCCCCAATGAATACAACGGCTTCCTGAAAGCCTGGGGCATTTACGACACCGGCATCAACGGCTCCCAAACCGACATCCTCGGCGGCGATCGCGGCAAGTTCTACTTCCCGCCCCCCGCCGGCACCGCGATTCCTTACACGCATCCCGACTGGCGCGGCCGCATCCAATCGCGCTTCACCGTTCAAGACCTGCCCGATGGCTTCACGCTCCAGGGAACCTTGGGCCTGATCAGCGACCAAAACTTCATCGAGCAATATTACCTCAATGAATGGCTCACGGACTACAACCAAGAAACGACGCTCTATCTCAAGCAGCAGAACGATCTCTGGGCGTGGTCGGTGCTCGTGCAACCGCACTTGCGAAGCTGGATCACCGAAACGGCCTGGCTCCCCAAAGCCGATGCCGCGCTCATCAACGCGAAAATCTTCGACGACTGGGTGACGTGGAATATCCAGGGCTCCGCCGGTTACGGCCAACTCCGTACACCGACCGTTCCCTCATTCGCCTATCTGCCGACCGACGTGCCGCTCGATGCTGGCCGCTTCGATGTGCGCTCCGATTTGAGTCTGCCGTTCACGGCCGGGGCGTTCAAAGTCGCGCCGTATCTCCTCGGCGATATCGCGTACTACACGAGCAATATCAACGGCGACGGTCAGGCCCGCTTCCTCGGCGGCGCTGGCGTGCGGGCGACGATTCCGTTTTCGCGGCTGTTCCCCGATGTGCAAAGCGATTTCTTCAACGTCGACAGCCTGTATCACAAAGTGATCTTCGGCACGAATTATCTTTATGCCCGTTCCAGCGTCAGCTACAGCGAACTGCCGCAAATGGACCGCCTCAACGACGACGGCAGCGACCAGGCCATGCGCGATCTGCAATATCGCCAGATCTTCATCAACCCGAGCAATGCGGCGTTCTTGACGAACTTTAACGGCCTCGTGAATCCGCAGACCTACGCCATCCGCCGGCTTATCGATAGCCGGATCGACACCATGGACAGCATGAACGTCTTCCAGTTCAGCCTCGAACAGCGTTTGCAAACGCGCCGCGGTCTGGCGGCTTCCGAACACGTGGTCGACTGGATGAATTTCAACATCGGCGCCTCGCTCTTTCCGCAGCCGACGCGCGACAACTACGGCCAACACTGGGGCATCCTGGAATACGATTGGAATTGGAACGTCGGCGACCGCACCGCGTTTTACAGCAACGGCTGGATGGAACCGGTCACCGGCGGCCCCCGCGTCTTCAACATCGGCTCAGTCTTCAACCGCCCCGACGGCACCAGCTTCGGCCTCGCGTATCGCCAGATCGACCCGCTCGAAAGCAAGGCCGTCGTCGCCAACGTCGGCTATCGCTTCAGCCAAAAATACTCGATCTCCGCGTCAACCGTCTGGGACTTCGGCGTCGGCACGCAAACCTACGGACTCGGCATCACGCGCACCGGCACCGATGTGCAGGTGACCTTGGGCGTCTCGTACAATTCGATCTTGCAAAACTTCGGCCTCCAGTTCGAAATCATCCCGAACATCATCCGCTCGCAAATTCGCACCAGCTCCGCCATGGGCGTCGGCAATAATAATCTGTTAGGCCGCTGATCTGTTGACGGCCTGATTTGCGGCGACAGGTTCTTATCTCGTCGCCAGGTTCGGTTTGTTGCGGACGCTACGCCATGTCGCCTAACTCCGACGTTCTCGCTGCGTACCCAA
>JBAXFO010000639.1:0-3508 GCA_037139885.1 Planctomycetota bacterium | reverse complement strand
TAATAGAAGCAGCCCGAATTCACGCCCCACGGAACGCGACATGGTCAAGGTAGCAATTCTCGGCGGCTCCGGTTACACCGCCGTCGAGCTCATCAAAATCCTCCTCCGCCATCCGCACGCGCAAATCGTCGCCGTCACGTCGCGTCAGGAAGGCACACCGCTCGTCGCCGAATTGCACCCGTCGTTGGCCGGGCGCCTCGACCTGCGCATGACCCCGCTCGATCCCGATCAACTCGTCCGCCTGGGCGTGCAGTGCGTCTTCGGTTGTCTGCCGCACGGCGTCAGCATGGAAACCATTCCGCCGCTGCTCGCCAAGGGCCTTCGCGTCGTTGACCTCAGCGCCGACTATCGCCTACGCGATCCGAACGTCTACGCGCAGTGGTACGGCGAAAGCCATCACGATCTCGTCAATCTGCCCCGCGCCGTTTACGGCTTGCCCGAAATCTACGGCGACGACATCAAATCCGCCCAGCTCGTCGCCAACCCCGGCTGCTATCCGCAGACCGCCATCCTCGGCCTCGCCCCGCTCGTGGCCGGCAAATACATCGATCTCACGTCGATCATCGTCGACAGCAAGAGCGGCGTTTCCGGCGCCGGCCGTACGCCCAAGCCCGCCTTCCACTTCCCCGAATGCAACGAAAGCGTCATGGCTTACGGCGTCGGCACGCATCGGCATACGCCCGAAATCGAACAAGCGCTAAGCGACATCGCCGGCGCCCCCGTCGAAGTGATCTTCACGCCCCACCTCATCCCCATGGATCGCGGCATCTTCTCCGCCATCTACGCCACCCCGCATCGAGCCTTCACCGACGCCCAACTCCTCGAACTCTACCGAGCCTACTTCGCCAACGCCCCGTTCATCCGCGTCGGCGAACGCTTGCCTGCCACGAAGGATTCGGCCCATACGAACTTTCTCGATATCGCCCTTCGCGTCGTTCGCGGCCGCATCGTCGTTCTGGCCGCGGAAGACAATCTCATCCGCGGGGCCAGCGGCGTGGCCGTGCAGAATTTTAATCGCATGTTCGGCTATGACGAGAAGACCGGATTGCTGTAGAATTTCGCCAGCCAGTGTAGGCGGGGAATTCGTAGGGTGGGTTGAGCGGAGCGAAGCCCACCAAAAGGTTCCGCGACCGCACCTACGACGAAATCCGCACGGGATGGAGTCGCCAACCTTTCGGTGGGCTTCGCTCCGCTCAACCCACCCTACGTAAAAAAACGGCATGGCCGTTTTGAGCTCGAAACACGGAGGTTTCGCATGCGTGTCGCGTTTGTCGCCTGTAGCGCCCCGGCTCGCACCGCCGTCGGCAACTTGCTCGCCGAAAAGGTCGCCTTCTTCCTCGACCGCGGCGCCGAGGTTCGCGTCTTTCTCGAATCGACCGTAGCGCTTCATCCGCAACTCACCGGTCATGCTTCCCCGCTCAAGACCGTCCCGACCGCCGGACCCGCTTGGGACGCCCTGCGGCAATCCGATCTCGTGTTCTTCGAGTTCTCCCAGGGCTTCGATCTGCTCGGCCTGCTGCCCCTGCTCGTTCCCGAACGCCCCAAATTGATCGCGACGTACTACGGAATCTCTCCCTCCGCGGGTTGGCCCGGCCCGCAACGCGAACTCCTCGAACGCGGCTACCGCGACCGCGGCCTGCTCTGGTGCGCCGATGCGGTGAGCGTTCTCAGCGCGTTCACCATCGACGAACTCACGGCAGCCACCCATCTACCCCACGATCGCTTCCAGCGACACACGATCCCGATGGACCTCGAACGTTGGCATGCCGGTCCAAGCCGAACTCCTGCTCGCCCGACGCTGTTATTCGTCGGCCGCGCCGCTCCCAACAAACGCCTGCCGCTCGTCATCGAAGCCCTCGTCGACCTGCCCGAGGCCGAAGCCTGGATCGTCGGCAACGATCGCGACATTTACGCCGAGCAAGCCCGGGCCGCACGCTCCCTGGCCGAGAAACTCGGCGTCGCCGACCGGGTGCGCTGGCTCGGCGATCTTCCCGACAGCGCTCTCCCCGAACTTTATCGCCAGGCCAGCGTCCTCGTTCTGCCGTCGATTCATGAAGGCTTCGGCATCCCCGTGCTCGAAGCTCAGGCGAGCGGTTTGCCTGTCGTCGCCGCTCGCGCCGCCGCACTCCCCGAAACGCTCGCCGACGCAGGCTTGTCCTTCCGGCCCGATGACAGGGAGGATTTCGTACGTCAACTGCGCCGCGTTCTGTCGCCTCAGCAGACGTCGCCGGCCAAGAAGCGCATCGCCCTGGTCGCCTTCCGCTTTGGAGCCGGGTTTGTCGGCGGCGCGGAATCGTCCTTACGCAATCTGGGCCGCACGCTGCAAACGCAGGGGTACGATGTCGAAGTCTTCACCACCTGCACGCTCCGCGAATTTGACTGGAAGAACGATCTCCCCGCCGGCTCTTCCGATGAAGACGGCTTTCTCGTCCACCGCTTCCCGATCGACCCGCACGACCGCCCGCGACATGACAACGCCTTTCGCATCATTCTCGAAAAGAACGGTTCGGTTCCCCCCGCGCTCGAAGCTGAATTCCTCGCCAATTCGATTCACTCGGCCGCTCTCTTGGGCGCTCTTGCGGCCCGCCGCCACGATTTCGACGCCTTCATCGCCGCCCCCTATCTGCACGGCCTCACGTTTCGCGTCGCCCAGACATTTCCCGAGAAGACTGTTCTCCTCCCCTGCTTCCACGACGAACCCTCCGCCCATCTGCAAGCCTGGCTCGATGTCTACACGCATGTGGCGGGCATCCTGTATCACTCACCCGAAGAACAAGCGTTCGCCCAAACGACGCTCGGGCTCAACCATCCCGGCGCGACCACCGTCGGGGCCTGGCTCCCCGCCGCCCCGCAACACCCGAAGCCAACGACGCCGACCCGCACCCTCGTTTACTGCGGCCGCTACTCGCGCGAGAAAAACGTCCCGCAACTCCTCGATTTCGCCGCCCGCTATCAAGCGAACCATCCCGGTCGCTTTCGTTGGGTTTTCATGGGCGAAGGCAGCGTGCGAATCCCCGCCTGGGCCAGCGATCTTGGCCGCGTCAGCGACAGCGCCAAACATCGCGCGCTCGCCGAAGCCGACGCCCTGGTGCAGCTTTCGACGCAAGAATCGCTCTCGCTCGTCGTCCTCGAAGCCTGGCGGCAAAGCACGCCCGTCATCGTCCGCAACGACGCTCCCGTGCTTGCCGGCCACATCGCCCGCTGCGGCGGCGGCATCGCCATATCGGACTACGAAACCTTCGCCCAGGCGCTCGACGATCTTTGGAACGACCCAAAGTCATGGTCCCAACGCGGCCAGACAGGGCAAGAGTATGTTCGTACGCATTATCTCGATCAAGACGCGTTCGCCCGCCGCCTGACGGGCGCCCTCGACCATGCCCGTCTTCCCGTCGCCGAACAGATGCGGCGACGCGGTCTCGCGCGAGCCCAAGAATATTCGCGCACTGCCTGGCGAAACGAACTCGATCGCTTCGTCGAAAAGCTCCTCGACGCGCCGCCGCGAGCCGCG
>JBAXFO010000638.1:0-3517 GCA_037139885.1 Planctomycetota bacterium | reverse complement strand
CAGGTCGTAGAGCTTCGAGGCCTGGTCACCGCCAGGTTTCTTGCCGTTGAGCAAAATCAGAATGGTTTGGATCTGTTCGAGTTCGCGAAGGCAGAGAAACAAATCGCGGACGCCGGACGAATCGGCCCCCAAGCCGGGAAAATCCAACAAGACGAAGCGATTGTCGCCGCTCAAGTTGCCGAGATTCCAAATTTGCATCGAAACGCGCACGTTGACTGAAACGAGGCGAATCAACGGAAAGCCGATTCGAATCAAGTCCGCGGTCAACGATTCGGGTCGGCTCGATATTTTGATCGGCGGCACGGGAAGTTCGCCGAATGTCATGGCTTGAATGTTTTGCTCCACGATCGGCAGTTCTAGGCCGGCCTTGGCGATGTCGACGGCGACTTCGAACGGCTCCGGCGATCCGCACAGACCGACGCCCGCATGCTTGTAGGCTCGCAGGTAAGCGATCAGCTCGCGGACGAGATACCGCAGCGAAGGGTTTTGTGTCGCGGTCCAGGCTTGCTTGCACCACGTTTCAATTTCTTGAATCGACTCGTCATTGGCGCGGAGGCCGGCCAATTTGTCGACGAGCATCGCCGGCAGTTCGGCCTGGCGGGCACGCCTGGCGGCTTCATTCAGCATGAATTGCAGGCACTCGTAAAAGCCCTCGTGGTCGAGAAAGTAAATCTGATAGGGGCCGACTTCCGTGGACGTCAGGTCGCTGACGGGCGTGAAGTTCAACGCCGTGACGTTGCCGGTCGTTGGCAATTCGCTGACCGGCAGACAGTCAGCGTAGCCGATTAGGCTGCCCAAGAGCAGCGATTTCCCGGCGCTGAACTCGCCCACGACGCCGATCTTGACGGGCGATTGTGCTTTCGCCAAGACGGCGCGCGCGGCCTTTTTAACGTCGTGAAATTTCGCCAACCAAGAGGCGCTCGGCGGCAACAAGCCATCCTCTTCCAAACGCGTGCATTGGGCGACCAAATTGGCCGCTTCCTGTTCCCGATGCTTCGGATGCTGTGCGCTCATTTCGACGACTCGCTTGTTGTTCGATCGTGGGCCTCGAAAATCCATCAAAATGCACTCGTCCAAAAGGCGTCGATTCGCTCGCCTTTAGCCGCCAGGAAGGTCTTTGTCATGATTCTTGACATCCAGACCCATTGCGGTTCGCGTCCGATGCGACGCCAGACCACCGCGTCGTGAGCGTCGCTGCCGGTTCTCGAACGGAGTGCTGCAAGTCACGTACTCAACAGTTTTTATTCAACCTTACGGCCGATTGCAAATCAAAAACGAAAAGTTCTCTCGCCGATGAGCGACGCGTCAAAGCCGCGGCCAGCAACTTGTTCGGTGCTCGTAGTCACGCACTTGCACGATGATCGACGTACGCATTCCGAATTCTCGACGTATTTACGTATTTACGTATTTACGGAAAACAGTGGACGGCCGCAAGCGTGCCGTTACAATTAGGAAATTGAATCCCAGGTTTGCGTACGAAATGCAGGGGCGGGCTTCGCTCGATCTTCGCGGGCGAGTTCGTTGAGGCCTTTTTTTCGATGTGCCTCGTCGCGTTGGGGCCGTCGCCCTCGGTCCTTGCGTCTTCTCATGAATTCGTTGCCGTCCGGAGCTGTCCGTGAAACGGAGCAAACTCGCCGTTGAAGGATCGTCCCTCGTCGACGAACTTCGCCTTGAACTGGGTCGCTTGCCGAATCCGAATCGCTTGCAGTTGGAACTGCTACACGAGGACGATGAGAGTGTCGCCGATCGGCCGACGTACGCGCGAGTCTTTCGCGCCCGCGTCGGACAGGACGGATGGTGGGTGCCAGTCGCCGTCAAGTTGCAACGCGATCTGGCTTTGTCGCGCGAACATCGAACGGCGCTGGCCGCGAAATTCAACGCGGAGCGAGTTCTCCACGTCGACCGATTGCAAAAGGGCCTCGACGACTCCAGCCTGGAGCGAATGCCCGTGGTCCGCCAGCTCAATATTTGGCCGAGCGATGGAACGGAAGCGGGCATCCTCAAACCCTGCATCGTTTGCGCTCACGCGCGCCACGCGATTAAGCCCCGCTGTATTCACGACGATGGCCTATTGGCGTTCGACGAGATCGAACACGATGCCGGCGACCCACGTCTCAGTTGCCAGCACTCCGGTTGCAATGCTCAATATAGCCGCACGTCGGGCAATAAGGCGGCAATCCTTGAGGCGACTGTACAAAAGGATGCGGCCTGCGAGGGATGCCAGTACCAGCGGCACGAATCGAAGGAAGCATGCCTGGCGTCCGCGACTTTCCTGGCATTCTTTCCGAGTCGCATCCTCATCTACGAGTTACTCGATCTGGACCTGCACGACTTTCTGAACTGGCGTAAGCACGGTCCGCCTGTCGCCACGGTGGTTCGGGATTATTCGCGAAGGCGCTTCGCGGAGCATCGGGCTATGGTCGTGGCGGACTTGCCGACGGGATCGCGCAATCTGCTCGAAATGGTGGAAATGTTTTCGCAGATCCTCGCTGCCATCGAATTTCTACATCGAAAGGGCGTGGCCCACATCGATCTTAAGCCGCACAATATTTGCCTTCGCATTCGCGGCTCCGAGCTGATCGTCAAGGTCATCGATCTCGGACTGGCGGACGATCCGGAAATGGTGGAGTATCTCCGCAAGGGGCGCGGAGTTCGCGCACTTTGGACGGACTTTGCGGCCTCGGAAGTGCGCAATCCTCGAGTGGCGTTTGCCGCTGTTGCATTTCGGTGCGTCGGTCAGAACTGTCATCTCGTCTTCGACGAAAAGCCAGTCGGGGCCTTGGATCCGGACGATCCGCTGTTTTGCCTGGGCGACCGCGTGGAACTGATACCGGCGTCGAACGATCGCTCCAGGATCGCTGTCAAGATTATCGAGGTCCGCGAAAAGGGCCGCTCTCTCGAAGTTCTTGGAGAGATCCTCGGCCCGCCGTGCGACGGCGCAGGTAAGGCGTCGATCGTGATCGATAAGTCGCTCGGAAGAGCGGCAGATCTGTTTTCCCTCGGAATGATCTTGTTGGCACTTCTCGTTGACGAGACCGAGTTGGAGGCCTATCGCAAAGAGATTAACAGTCTTTCCCGGGTCCTTCAACCGTTCGCCGACAGGCTCCGGAAAACGCCTGGCCGGGAGTTGGTTCGCCTGTTGCGTGGCAAGCAAGAACGCAATTTGCCGAACTTTTGCGCGTTCGCCGATCGATTGAATTCCTATGGCTCGGCGAAGCTCCTTGCTGACGAGTTGCTCGGCATCGTGTTGCGATGCACTCTCCGTTTACCGAGTGTTCGGGCAGGGTCGGAGCCGATGACATATCTCGGGCATCGCGGCGACGATGCGGAGAAGGGCCTCAAGCGACTGCGCCGCGACGTGGACGCCGTTCGAACGACGCTCGCCACTCTCGAAGCAACTCGGCGTTTCGAAGCCGTTCGCACGACGCGGAAGGCGAAGCTCGACTGGTTGCGCAAATGGCTGGCCGACCAGCCCGAGGCCGCCGCGGCGAAGGGCAGGGAACCGACCCTCGAATAC
>JBAXFO010000637.1:0-3520 GCA_037139885.1 Planctomycetota bacterium | reverse complement strand
TCTCAGATCGGCATAACCTACGGCATGCACCGCAAGGATTACTCATGGCAGGCGTGGCGGAAGCGCCTGGTCTGGTCGCTCGGCGATCGCGAATGCGTCGTCATCCATCGCGACGCCGATGTCGTTCGCATCGCCACCTTTCTCGAAAGCAAAATGGTCGAGCGCAGCTCAGTTTGACGCCAGACGCAGAATCACCGCCGCCGGACCAGCAAACGCGATCGACAACGTCCCATCGCCCCCGATCAATTCCGGCCGCCGCGGCTCCAGGCTGAACGGCTCATCTTCCGTCGTGAAATCGATCTCCCAGCGCAGCCCGGCCAGTTCGTCGGGAAGATGCGCACGAGCATCGACACGGCCTGCCCCGCGCAGCCGCACGACGATCAAGATCGCGGGAGCTGCTCCATAGCGGGCAATCAAGATCGTCGCATCGTCGAGCGCGGCCGCAACCATGCCCGACCGCGGCGTCGCGCACAGAGCCGGTTCCGTGCGCCGCCAGCGGCACAGTCGGCGGTAAAGGCGAAGGAGCGCCGCATGCGCCGGCTGCGCCAATTCATCCCAACACAGCGTGCTCGCGCGGAACGTGCTCTCCGCTTGCGGATCGGGTATCGCCTGCTGAGCCGTCGGCTCGGCGAAGGCCGCGAAATGGCGGAACTCATTGCGTCGCCCCGCCGTCACGAGTTTGCCGAGTTCTTCATGGTGATCGGTGAAGAACGCAAACGGCGTGTCGGCGCCCCATTCCTGCCCCATGAACAGCATCGGCGTCAACGGACTTCCCAGAAGCAGCGCCGCCGCCGCCCGATACGCCGCCGGCTCGATCGCATGATTGAGGCGATCGCCGCACGCCCGATTGCCCACTTGATCGTGATTCTGCAAACTGACCACGAACTGCGGATACGCGAGTTCTGAGGGATCCGTTCCATGCGGGCCGCCAAACTGCTCCGAATGCTGCCCGCAATAGAACCAGCCCTTGCGGATCGTCGTCGCAAGATCGAGCGTGGTCCCCGAATAATCCCGATAGTAATCTTCGTGATCGCCGGTGAAGAAACGCCGCAGGTGATGGTGAAACGCATCGGCCCAAACCGCGTCGAGATCCCAGCCCGCGTCATGAACCGGGCGGTAGATGTGCGCCCAATTGCGATAGTCCTCGGCGATCATCAAAATTCGCCGCCTCGGCTCCGCAGCGCGCACACGCTCGGTGAGCTCCGCGAGAAAATGCCGGGGACCGTCGTCGTGAATGATGTGCGTTGCGTCGAGCCGAAAGCCGTCGATGTGATATTCGCGAACCCAGTGAAGCGCGTTCTCGAAGAAAAACTCGCGAACGTGCTGGCTCCCCGGACCGTCGAAATTCAAGGCCTCGCCCCAGTCGGTGTGATGGCGTTCGCTAAAATACGCGTCACTGTAAACGCCCAGGTAGTTGCCGTCCGGGCCGAGATGGTTGTAAACGACATCGAGCAACACCGCCAACCCCAGACGATGCGCGGCATCCACCAACCGCCGCAACTCATCCGGATGCCCATACGCCTCGGCCGGCGCGAAGAGATTGACGCCGTCGTAACCCCAATTGCGCCGACCGGGACATTGAGCGAGCGGCAACAGTTCGAGCGCCGTCACTCCCAGATCCGCAAGATACGGCAACCGTTCGCGCACGCCCGCATACGTTCCCTCGGGCGTGAACGTGCCCACATGCAGTTCGTAGATGATCAGATCCGCCCGATCGACGCCCCGCCAGTTTTCATCCGTCCAGACAAAGGCGTTCGGATCGATCACCTGCGACGCCCCATGCGGCCCATCCGGTTGAAAGCGCGACGCCGGGTCGGGAAACGCACTGCCCCCATCAAGACGATACCGGTAACGGTCTCCCACGTTCACTTCACGAAGGCAAGCCGTGAAATAGCCATCGAGCGAACGAGCGAGCGGTTCGCAGCGCGACGGCCCGTCCGGCGTCGTCACCACGACATCGACGCGCTCCGCCCGCGGCGCCCAAACCCGAAACCACGTGTCGTCGCCGGCCCGCCATGCTCCCAGCCGGGGCCGCCCTTGCGAAAATGTCATGCCTTCCTCAATTGGACGTTCCAGCACACCGCCCCTGCAAAACTCGCACACTCAGGTTCGTTTCGAACCATGTCACGCATCGTCTCAACGCGGCCCGCATCGCGAATCGTCCCCGCCCCGGTTTCTCGTGAAGGTTTGGTATTCGCTTTGCAGAACCAACTGTCGGGCCTAATGGCGCTCATCCCATTTTTTATGAAGGAGACAGCCATGAAACTCATTCAAACGATTCTCCATCCGACGGACTTCTCGGAATCCGCCCAGCACGCATTTCGCCTGGCATGCTCCCTGGCTCGCGATCATGCCGCCCGCCTTGTGGTGATGCATGTCACGCCGCTGCAATATCCGTTTGTCGGCGAGATGATCGCCGTGCCGCCGTTCGACCCGACCGACGGCGACGCCGAACGCGAACGGCTTCTCGAAAAACTCGAAGAAATGAAACCGACGTACGGCGGTTTTCCGGTTGAGTATCGGCTCGAAGAAGGCGAAGCGGTGGAACGCATCTTGGCGGTCGCCGCGGATGTCGACGCGGGCTTAATCGTTGTCGGCACTCATGGCCGAACGGGCCTAAAACGGCTGTTGATGGGGAGCGTCGCCGAACATCTGGTTCGCGAAGCGCCCTGCTCGGTGCTCGCGGTGAAAGCCCCCACCGCCGCTCATTTCGCCGAAATGCCACGCGAAGCCGTTGTCCAGCACAGCTAACCTCGTGGCGTTTGACTTAGGGCTTTTGGCCGGGGCCTCATTTGTGGCGCCAAGTCGATGAACTTGGCGCCATGAACCGATTCCTTGACCCTCGGGGCCCGGCGCCAAATATGTCATTCCCATGTCGCCTTTCGTAACGACAAGATCATCATCTTGTCAGCGGCTTCAACTTAACGACATCACCTCTCGCCCTGGCAAAACCGACACTCTCCTCTTCCTTAGCCCTCGAATCGCCGATAGAATAATACATGAGTAAGACGATCAGTTTGCTACCTAATCCCCACGGAAGCCCAGAAATGAACGAAACGACCCAACAACTTCGCGACGACGATCAATTAGCCGAACTGACCGACATCGCCTATCGAGCCTTGCTTCGCCAGGGCCTGACTCGTTCTTTTGTCGATGTCGAACTCGAGCTCTGGGCCGAAATCCGCAAAACGTTTCGTCGACTCAATGAGCCCGTCCATCATTTAGCCTTGGCCGCTTCGTGATCGGCTGCGCGGCGCGGTTGATAGTTGGGCTGAGCGTCGAGATCGAGCGACGCGAATTCGCCCACCTTCCACTTCTCAATCGCGATCGCCGCCATGGCGGCATTGTCGGTACACAGCGCCAGCGGCGGGATGAACAGCTCGGCGCCGACTCGCTCCGTCATCGCCCGCAGCGCGGCTCGCAACGCTCCGTTCGCCGACACGCCGCCGCCGACGGCCAGCCGTTTCAGCCCCGTTTTCGCCAACGCCTGCCGACACTTGCCCACGAGCACATCGACGAC
>JBAXFO010000636.1:0-3522 GCA_037139885.1 Planctomycetota bacterium | reverse complement strand
CGAACATTTGCTTCAGCATCCGCTGCCCCTTGCGGACCATGCGCACGACGCGGTGATGCCGATACACCCGCTCGTGCAAGAAGCGTTCGAGCTCGCTTTTGAGGGCGACGATCTCCGGGCCGGGCTGGGCGATGAGTTCGGGACAATTGCGGACATCGTCGGTCGAGGCGATATTGTGCCGCCTTAACGCCCGCACCGTATTGTCGAGCAGATCGGTCACCTGCCAATCGACGAGGGCGCGCACGACGGTGACTTGAATATTGAGCGGCGTCAAATGGCGGTGTTTCGCCCGCACGCGCTGCAACGCATGAGCCCAGAACGGCACCGCTTCGAGATCCGCGAACGTGATCAGGCCCACGCTGAGAGCGTCGTCGATATCGTGCGTGTCGTAAGCCAGGCTGTCGGCCGCGTCGACGACCTGAGCTTCAAGCAGCGGTTGCCCGGCGCCGCGATATCGGGCCACATCGGGGGCTTCGGGAGTTTTACTGTGAAACGCCTGGGCTTCGAGGACCTCCCAAGTGAGATTCAAGCCCGGGAAATCGGGATAGCGATATTCGAGCTCTTCGACGATGCGCAGGCCATGGCGATTGTGTTCGAAGCCGCCGTGGTCGGCCATGCATTCGGCCAACGCCCGTTCCCCCGCATGCCCAAAGGGGGGATGGCCGAGGTCGTGCATCAAGGCGATGGCTTCGGTGAGGTCTTCGTTGAGGCCGAGTTGCCGGGCGATGGTGCGGCTAATCTGCGCGACTTCGAGCGTATGCGTGAGCCGTGTGCGGTTGTGGTCGCTCGCCTGCGTGACGAAGACCTGCGTCTTGTTCATGAGCCGGCGAAACGCGGTGCTGTGCACGACACGGTCGCGATCGCGCTGGAAGAACGTGCGAAAGGCATGTGGTGGTTCGTCGTGCCGTCGGCCCTTGCTGGCGCGCGTGCGCATGGCATAAGGAGCCAGCAGCTCATCTTCGCGGTCGAGCCAATCGGACAAGGTAACGGGAGATGACATAGGTATTAGTGATGTTTTCCAGTCCCTGGGATGAGGTACTCCGAATCCCGGGGACGACCTGTTGGACGAAAAACACATCCCTGGGATTCGGAGTACCTCATCCCAGGGCTTGAAGAAATCGTTACGGGGTTTTCGTCGCCAATTGATACCGCCAACCCCCGCGGCGATCGCGCTTGCGGGTGAGCTGAAACGAACACGGAAAGACTTTTGACCGCTGCCAGCCCTCTTTGCTCGGCGCCGCCACATAGCCCGCTTTACGCCAGTGCAAAATGTGAAATTCGATCTCCTCACCGCGTGCGTCGATGAGCCAATATTCGCGAATGCCTGCTTGATGATAAGCGTTCCGAAGGTCGCGTTTGTCTTTGAGAGCGGAGCTTCGGCTGACGATTTCAAGCACCCAATCGGGAGAGCCTTCGATTTCGACTTCGCGATTCTTCGACGATTCGACGTAGCGGACTTTGCCTTCTTCGACGGTCTGCCAACGAATCGCCATCATGTCGGGGTTGTTCGAGACGTCGGCTTCTTTGTTGGTGAGCAAGACGCCGTTGATGTAGAGATCGCCGAAATCGAGCGTTTCGATGAGCTGAAACATCGTTCCGGCGACCGCGGTTTTCACGGCCGCATGCGTGAGAATTTCTTCTTTACCCATATCGACGATGATCCTCCCTTGCAGAAAGCTGATGCGCCGCTTTTCGGGGACATCGTCCGAGAGGATCCAGTTTCGAAAGCCGGCGAGGGTGTGAGCGGTCGCGGGAATCTCGATCGCGAAATCGTCGAGATCTTCCTCGGCCGTGTCGTTCGCCGGAGCCAAGAGGGCGGTTGTCATCATCCATCTCGGTTTCAAGCCCTGGGATGAGGTACTCCGAATCCCAGGGATGAGGGGTTGAATCAAAAACACATTCCTGGGATGCGGAGTACCTCATCCCAGGGCTTGGGGGCAACCGTCATGGCCCCGTTAACAAATCATACAGGCTCTCCAGCGATTGCACGATCACCCGCGTGTCGCTGATCACCGGCATGAAGTTCGTGTCGCCGTTCCAGCGGGGCACCAGATGCCAGTGCAGATGCCCCGGCAGCCCGGCGCCCGCGACGCGTCCCAGATTCAGTCCGACATTCCACCCTTGCGGCTTCATGAGCCCATCGATGCGGGCCATATACTCGACCATCAATTCCTGGAGTTCCAGGGTTTCTTCCGAGGTCAGTTCGCCCGGATGGCTTTTATGCGTCTTGGGGGCGACGAGCAGGTGGCCGTTATTGTAGGGAAAGCGATTGAGCACCACGACCGACAGCCGGCGCCGGGAAACCAGAAGATTGTCGCGATCGGCCGATTCCGTTTGGCCCTGGCAGAGAAAGCACGGATCGGCGTCGGCCGGCGGTTTCGCGCTGGCGACATACGACAACCGCCACGGAGCCCAAAGTCGTTCCATCCTGATTTCTCCGAAAAAGGGCGCTCGTCGCCATGCGCTTCAAGTGACTGTTCCAAAGCGGCGAATACGCCCTCGCCATAGAACAATCACATATCTACGTAAACTCTCTATGCTCTCTGCGTCTCTGTGGTTCAATTGTCTTCGATTAAAGAACGTGGATGCAGCATCCACCCCCTTTCGGTGGGCTTCGCCTGCTGGCTCAACCCACCCTACAAGACAAAACCTATTCGCGTCAAGGCGATTCGAAATCTTCGAACTCCCTGGGCGGCCGCTTCCGGGCCGCGAAGATCGCGAGCGTCAACAAACCGAACGCGACGATCCGCACGCACGAATCGACCGTATTCAAAACCGTGTAAAAGTTATCGTCATCGAGATCGCGTTCGAACTCCACCCAGCTGGCGATGAACGCCAGTTCGACGAGCAGCGACAGGCTCGCCGCGATCGCAAGATACAAAGCGGGCCGAGGATAGCGCGACCAAAAGCAAATCGCCAAGATGACGCCGCCCAAATAAGCCGCGGCCAGGGAAAGCTGGGCGATTCGCTCCGCGAAGATGAGAATTTCATCCATATTAACGAGCATCTCCAGAAGGCGCATGCGTCACGACGCATTCCCGCCATCTTATCAAGCGCGGAGGTCGACTGCGGCGGTCGTCTGGGGCGGCATGAGAAACCTTGCCGGTTCTAACCTCGCCCGCGCGCTGCTTGCGGGCAATTCCAGCCGGTCGCGTTCAATCGAGCGGCCTCGACGAGTCGAATCCCAGACATGAGGTCCCAAGAACTCGTCTTGGAACCGATGATCGAGAGGACTCGCCTCTCACGGACGGAGGGTGAACGGATGCGCCCAGGTCGAAAAGCCTCGTTTGCATTGCTGGCGCTGGCGTTTGTGCCTTCGGCGTGGGGGCAGGATTTGAACTTTCGCGCCACTGTGCCCGCGAAACGTCCCGCGTATAGCGAGCCCATTCCGATTTCGCTCAGCCGGCCCCAGGCGATCGTGCAGACCTCGGCCGTCGGCGAGCCGCAACGCATCGTCCGCGCTCAAATGGGCGGCGAGATGACGCCTCCGATCAATGTGCCGCCGCCCCCTGCGTGGAACGG
>JBAXFO010000635.1:0-3538 GCA_037139885.1 Planctomycetota bacterium | reverse complement strand
TGTGACCTCACAGCTGATTCGTGTTCCCAGAGGCGTTCATCTGGGAAAGATCGGTGAAGAGCTATGCGACCTGCACATGACGATGGCACGGAAGTGGTGAGGTTGATAATCGCCACGAGTCGAGCGGTCTTTGGTGCGTAATCGTCCGGTGAAGTGACTTATTGTGGGGTGGGTTCGTCTGGTGGGTTTCATCGAATTCAGGAGACCCACAACTTTCAAACGTGGAACAACGTGTCACTCTTCAACGCGTGAAATACACATATTTAGACACTCCCAAGGAAACATCTCCATGTTGAATTGCAGCCGTGTACTCGCTGTTTTGACAATTGCACTGTCATTAGGCTTGGCGTTCGGCCAAGAACCGGCCAAGGGTCGCACCTGGAAAGAATCGACCGAACCGGCGGAAGTGATCGCGGCGACCTTCCTCGGCGGTAAGGGGAATGAATGGCTCGCCGCCGGCGGGTTTCAACCCGATGGCTCCGTCGTCCTCGCCGGCAATGTGCTCGGAGGCACGCTCGAACTTTCAGTTCCCGCGAAGGTCATCGGCAACGATCGCCCCGTGCCAGGCGCCTACAAGCCCATTCCCATCATGGAGAAGAAGGAGCAAAAGGTCGATAAGGCCGGCAAGCCGCTGTTCGAACGCCCCTCATGGCGGCACGACGGCGCGACCGGCTTCATCGTCCGCACCTCCGGCGACCTGAAAAAGACTCTGTCTGTTCATCGGCTGCCGTGGGCCTCCGGAGTCATCACCGCCGTCGAGATCGGCCCGGACGGTTCCATCTACATCGCCGGGCGAGCGACCGACGGCATCGCCAGCATTACATCGGACAACGTCGAAGAACTGAAAGTCCGCGGCAATTCGGGCCGCAAAGATGCCCCGTGCAACCACACGTTCGTCGCCCGCCTCAGTCCGGATGCGTCGAAAGTCGTCTGGGCGAAGCAAGCCAAAGGCCCGAGCACCTCGCCTCGCCTCGATTGGAACGCCGAGGGCAAACTCCGCTTCATCGCCCAGGAGGTCTACACCCTCGGGCAAGACGGTTCGCTGATTGCCGCAATCGAAGTCCCCGGCGGCGTCCGCACCACCGCATCGGTCAACCCCAAGGACGGTTCGATCGTCGTCGGCGGCGAGCATCATTCGAGCACCGGTCGCGAACCGTGGCGTTGCCCGGTCCTCAATCTTCACAACCCGGACGGCACGCTCAAATACCAGTTCTACGACTGGTCCGGGCCGTTCGTCGGGATCGACACTCTCCGGCAAGTGTCCGACACCGCAGTCCGTTGGGTGACCCATGACAAAGACGGCAGCATCCTCATCTACGCATGGTCCGACGGCGGCAACAGTGTCATGACGACCCAACCCGCCGACATCCGAAAGCCCGTCGGCCATAAAGGCCTCGGCATCACGGCCGCAGGCGCCGGCGTCCTCAGCGCCGCGTACGTCGTTCGCATCGATCCCAAAGATTTCAACGTCACCGGTTGGACCATTTGGCTCGCCTTCAGCGATAAAGGCAAACCCAACAGCATCTGGATCGACACCCTCGCCTCGGCCGACGATCAATCGATTTTGATGGGCGGCCGCGGCGCCTGGGGCATCGTGCAAACCAAAAACAAAATCAGCGAGGGTGAGCCGACCGGTCCGTACATCGCCGTTCTCAACCCCGATATGAGTTCGGCGCGGTTCTGTTCCACGATCCCGGGCGCGTGCGTCGTCGATGTCGCCGAAGGAGCCGCCAATCGGCCGACCGGCTGGGGCATTGCTCGCGGCGTCGTCGGCGGCAAGCAGCGGGCACTCTTCCTCACTGGCATCGCCCCGCCCACCGATACCTCCGAAGGCGCTATCCCGACGCGAAACGCCACTCAAGCCGCGTTCGGCGGCGGCGAAAGCGACGGCTACGTCGTCCTGGTCGAGTTCGACAAAGCCGCTCCGCCTAAAGCGTCAGTCATCGACGATCCGAAAGACCCCAAGCAACCGACGCGAGCCGCCTTCGAACGCAGCGCCGGCGGCAAATCGACCAAGCCCGCCACGCAGCCCGAAGACGCGATCTACAACCTCAAGAGCGACATCCCCAAATGGATCACGGTCGATGCCGAATTCCGCGATCGGGGAGAAAAGCACTGGCCCAGCTTCATTATCGGCCGGCCCGAATCGGGCACCCTCACGACAAAAGATGGCAAACTTTCCGGCAGCTTTACGCTCCTCGCCAATCGCCCCATTCAGAACCAAGGGGACCAGAGTCGCCGCGTTCTCGGCGAACTGATCAAGGACGGGAAATCGCCCGACTTCCGCTTGACCATCGATTCGATCGAGCCGACGGTGAAGACCTTCGATCGCACATCGACCGACTCCAAGGGCAAAGCGCAAATACAAACGGTCGAATACGTCGAAGCCAAGGGAACGATCGAATTCGGCGGTAAAAAGATCCCGGTGACGCCGAAGCTCACCTACAACTTCGGCAAGACCTCAGGTGTCTACAGCGCCCCCGGCAAGATTTCCCCAGCCACCGACTCGATCCGCGGTGCCGCCTGGCTGACACTGCCGGCCCGCGACCTCGGCCTGAGCCTCGGCGGCGACATCGACATCCGAATCGGCTTCAGCGCTGTCGCGGCGAATAAAACACCATAGTTCGACTTTTGCACTTTGGTGGGATGCTCTGAACTGGTCTATCGGAATCGTGTAGCCTCCGCGACGATGCTCGGGACATTGGTCTCGGTCATCGGGCAAGGAGGCTCGCTGTGGAACTCGTCCCTGGTTTTCTCGCGTTGGTCCAAGGACTCTCCGCTTCGCCAGCGTGGAAAGCGAGCACGAACGGAAGGCCCCGCCAACGCGGCGAGCGGCTTCCCACACCGCTCCTGATGCTCGAGAACCGCTGCCGACATGTGACCTTGGACATTTACGGTCGCTGCGAACAGGCGCGGCTGAACGATCAACTCGCCCACGTCTATGCCGCGCCCCGTCGTCCGCTGCGCGTGGTGGCGGTCGAAGCCTTGAAAGGCGGTCGCGGCCAAGAAGCGTTCTATTCCACATGCTCCACCGCGACCCCCGATCAAGTGGTCGTTTGGTATGCGATGCGTTGGAGCGTGGAGGTCACCAACCGGGACAGCAAACAGAATCTCGGATTCGAGGAACCGCAAAGTTGGACGCGACGGTCGGTCGAACGCACGGCACCTGTGGTCATGCTGCTCTACAGTCTGGTCGTGCTGTGGTTCGCGCGGGAAGGGCATCGCAATTGGCGTCCCATCCTCCGACCTTGGGATACGTCGAAAGCCGAGGCGTCGTTCGCGGACATGCTCGCCCTGCTCCGACGCCAAAGCGTGCAGCGAGAGGTTTCCAAATGGGCTCTCCGAGGGCAGGGATCACGAAAGATCCAAAAGCTCTTGGAAAACGTGGTCGCCATCGCCGCTTAAACTGCAAAAGTCGAACTTAAGTCCGGCATCCGTCACCTGCGTGTCGTCGAGGAAGAGTGTTGTGAGGTTTTTGAACGCAGATCAGTAGTGTCCGGTTAACAGTTTAGCGATCCGCCACAAGTGGCGCTCTTTT
>JBAXFO010000634.1:0-3539 GCA_037139885.1 Planctomycetota bacterium | reverse complement strand
TTCTAAACCCGTAGAAGCGCGTAGGGTGGGTTGAGCCAGCAGGCGAAGCCCACCAAGAGGCTTGACGCTTTCCCCGTCTCAGAAACACAATGGGGATGCGGCCCTCGAACCTTTCGGTGGGCTTCGCTCCGCTCAACCCACCCTACAAACATTTACTCGTCATCCCGATGCACGCTGAACGGCGCAAACGCCGGCAAACAGATCGCGATATACTCGGCTCCATCCGCGTCGGGGCTGCTGTAGCGAATCCATTCTCCCGGATGGGCGATCACCGCCTGCCCGGGTCGAATGTCGAGAAAGCCGCCGCGGTATTCGACACGTAACAGTCCTTTGAGCACCACCGTGTACTCTTCGAATTCGGGCGTCTGCCCCGGTTCTTCCCAGCCGCCCGGGCTGGTCATTTTCGCGACGCTGATGCCTTCGTGCCGGCTGTTGACGCGGCCGATATATTCCTCAATGATCTTCGGTTTGTTGCCCGCCGCCTCGATGCGGGCGGGAGATCCGATGAGCGTCGGCATGATGAACTCCGGGAATACGCGGTGAATGTTCGCGGCTCTCCGCAGGAGAGCGCTGACGTGACGCACCTGCCGAAAAAGCGCCGCATCGGGCTCGTCATGGCGCCTGATGCGTTCCGTCAGAGCTTTCCTGCGGAAAACCGCGAACGTGGATTTCGTCGGGACATCGACGAAGCGATTCGAACCTCGTCGATACAATATGTTTTTCCGACTCCGAGGTTCATCATGCCGCTGGACAAAGTTGATACGCAGGTCGACTTCCCCGCTCTCGAACGTCAGATCCTCCAATACTGGGACACGACGCACGCCTTCGAGAAACTCCGCGACAAAAATCGCGGCAAGCCGAAGTGGTCGTTCCTCGACGGGCCCATCACCGCGAACAACCCGATGGGCGTGCACCATGCCTGGGGCCGCACGTATAAGGACGCCTGCAACCGCTACTTCGCCATGACCGGCCACGAACTCCGTTACCAAAACGGCTTCGACTGCCAGGGACTTTGGGTCGAAGTGGAAGTCGAAAAGGACCTCAAGCTCAAGACGAAACGCGACATTGAGGCGCTCGTGTCGGGAGATCGCTTCGCGTCGATCGACAAGTTCGTCGAAGAATGCAAGGCCCGAGTCAATAAGTTCGCGCGCGTGCAGACGGAGCAATCGATCCGCCTGGGCTACTGGATGGACTGGGACCTCAGCGACGCCGACTGGGCGAAGAAGCCGGGCGAGCGGAAGTCGTACTTCACGATGTCGGAGGAAAACAACTATACGATCTGGGCGTTCCTCAAAAAGTGCTTCGATCGCAAGTTGGTTTACAAATCGTACGACGCCATGCCCTGGTGCGGCCGTTGCGGCACCGGCATCAGCCAAATGGAGATGAACGAGGGCTACCAAATGGTCGCCCATCGCAGCGTGTTCGTGAAGTTTCCGCTTCTGTCCGCAACCGGCGAGAGTTCCAACGAGAACCTTCTCGTGTGGACGACCACGCCCTGGACGCTCTCGAGCAATGTCGGCGCGGCCGTCAATCCAAAACTCACCTATCTGAAAGTGAAACACAAAGACGAATTCTATTATCTCGCCAAGGGAGCCTTCACCGCGCAGCGGCTCGAGGAGCAGTTCAAACGTAAGGAATGGGTCGACGGCGTCTCCAAGCTCAAATCGGTCGAGCAGATCTTCAAGGAAAAGGGGGGGTACGAAATCGTCGGCGAACTTCTCGGCTCCGAACTCGTCGGCCGTCGCTATCGAGGTCCGTACGACGATCTCCCGGCCCAGCGACATCCGTATGGGTTTCCCGAAGAGATCGCGATCGTCGTCGAACGTTTGCAGTGGGGGCCGCAGCGATCGGCGAGCGAGATTCATCGCGTCGTCGCCTGGGAAGATGTCGGCGAGACCGAAGGGACGGGCATCGTCCACATCGCTCCCGGCTGCGGCGCCGCCGACTTTCAACTGGGCAAGGCTCAAGGTTTGGTCCCCATCGCCCCACTCAATGATGAAGGGGTGTTCGTCGAAGGTTTCGGCCCGCTCACGGGCAAATCGGCGACCGATCACGCCACGACCGACTGGATCCTCGCCAATCTGCAAGAGCGGGGAGCGCTCTTCGCCGTCGAGAAATATCCTCATAGCTATCCGCACTGCTGGCGTTGCAAGACAGAGCTTCTCTTCCGCCTCGTGGATGAATGGTTCATCGACATGAAGTGGCGCGAGGAGATCATGCGGGCCACGGAAACGGTGACGTTCCTCCCGGAGATCATCAACGGCAAAGCCCGCGAGCTCGATTGGCTCAAAAACATGGGCGATTGGATGATCTCCAAAAAACGCTACTGGGGCCTGGCCCTGCCGATCTGGGTCGACGAAGCGAGCGGCGATTTCGAAGTCATCGGCGGCTACGACGAATTGAAGGCCCGAGCCGTGGAGGGGTGGGAGAAATTCGAGGGGCATCCGCCGCATCGGCCGTGGATCGATCTCGTCAAGATTCGCAATCCCAAGACGGGCAATGTGATGTCGCGCATCGGCGATGTCGGCAACCCCTGGCTCGATGCCGGGATCGTGCCCTATTCGACGATGGGCTTCAACACCGACCGCGCCGCCTGGGAGGAATCGTTCCCGGCCGACTTCATCACCGAATGCTTCCCCGGCCAATTCCGTAATTGGTTTTACGCCCTGCTCGCGATGAGCACGATGATGACGGGCCGGGCCCCGTTCAAAGTCCTGCTCGGCCACGGCCTTGTCCGCGATCAATGGGGCGACGACATGCACAAATCGAAGGGGAACTCCATCCCCTTCAACGGCGCCGCCGACGGCGAGATGCTGACCGGCTTCGATAAGCCCGCCTATGAGATCAAGCACGTTCTCAAATCGGGCGAGCAACCGGTCATCCCCGGAGCGTACAAGACGACGGTGACCGAAGAGATCGTCGATGGGCAAAAGGCGAAGTGCGTCGTCGCGATCTGCCCGCCGATGAGCGCCGACCTCATGCGCTGGATGTACTGCCGGCAAGCGCCCGCGTCGAACATCAACTTCGGTCCCGGCCCCGCCGATGAAGTCCGCAGCAAGATGCACTTGAAGCTCTGGAACACTTACGCATTTTTCTGCAACTACGCCCGCCTCGACGGCTTCGACTCGGCCCAACCTCAGGTCCCGCTCGCCGATCGCCCCGACATCGATCGCTGGATTCTCTCCGATCTGCAAGACTTGATCGCCACGGCTCGTAGCTCGTTCGAAGCGTTCAACATCATGGCGTTCTGTCAGAAGACGGAAGAGTTCATCGACGACAAACTCAGCAACTGGTATGTGCGCCGCAACCGCCGCCGCTTCTGGAAGAGCGAGCAGGGGGCCGACAAGACGGCCGCGTATCAAACGCTCTACACCGTGCTCGTGACGCTCACGAAGCTGTGCGCCCCGATCGTGCCGTTCCTGAGCGACGCGATGTATCAGAATCTTGCCGGCGCCGCGGGAAGCGTGCATCTGTGCGATTATCCTGTCGTCGATGCGTCGCTTATTGACATCCCCCTGTCACAAGACATGGACGCCTTG
>JBAXFO010000633.1:0-3542 GCA_037139885.1 Planctomycetota bacterium | reverse complement strand
TGTTCGCGAGAAAGGCCGAAGACGTCCGCGTCAAATTGGAAACCCACTTTGTAATAACCCGGAGTGGTTGCCGTAGCCGCGTTTTGGAACGGACGCAAGCCGGGGATATCGTTCGGCAGGAGTTCGACGTTCCGCGTCCGGCGTTCGTTTCGCTCGGAGAGTTTCGCGAGTTGCGGGATGAGCGCCGCCGCTTGCAATTCCGAGAGAGGGCAGACGATGTTGCCCCGAAATTGCAGGGTGCGGGCGCGCTGCCAGAGGTCTTTGCGATTGGTCACGAGCGCGCCGCCGCGGCCGGCGGTGAGAAGTTTGGAGCCGCCGAAGCTGACGACGCCGACATCGCCCCACGTTCCCGCGGGCCGGCCCTGAATGATGGCGCCGGGCATCTGCGCGAAATCTTCGATGACGGGAATGCGGCGGCGACGCGCGATCTCCATCACCTCAGCCATTGGAACCACGCCGCCGTGCAGATGGCTAGCGAGGATCGCTTTTGTCGCCGGGCCCAGGGCGGCTTCGAGGCGGGCCGGATCGAGGTTCCAGTTGTCGCGGTGGACGTCGACGAGAACCGGCTTCGCGCCGACCGCGTGAATGTTGAGGAAGTTGCCGGCGAAATCATAACCGGCCATGATGACCTCGTCGCCGGGGCCGACGTGCAGCGCCCGCAGCGCGAGCTCGACCGCGAACGTGCCGCTGCCGCAGGTAAGGGCATGGCCGACGGCGAACGCCCGGGCCAGTTCCGTTTCGAGACGCTCCACGGAACCGCCGGCATATCGGCCCCAGGAGCCATCGGCAAATGCGGTTTGCAGGGCGGCCAAAACGTCGTCGTCGCGGATCGGCCAGGCGGGGGGCGCAAGGGAGCACGCGGGAGGGCCGCCCAAAATCGCGGGTAGGTCAGAGGAAAACATCGACGGGGACTCGTGAGCCGAAATGTTCGCGAAGCGGGGCCATCCTCTTTTCTTTGGCGTGCGCAAAGGGTATTGTAGGAAGGCATGGCCGAATGGTCGCTTCGTCGGATGCGAGAACGATGCACGAAGATCTCACGTTTCCCATGGGCAAGTTTCCAGCCGTGCTGCTCGGCGACCTGCGCTATTCGCGAAACCATATGTGGAGCCGTGCCGTTGAGGGGCGGTTGCGGTTCGGTTTCACCGCCTATGCCGTGCGCTTGATGCAGGACGTTTACTTTCTCGATTGGCATGTCAGCGCGGGAGATGCGATCGAACGCCTGCAAGAGATCGGCCACATCGAAACCTCGAAGGCGGTGTCGGATTTATTCGCGCCCCTCAAAGGTACGATCGTCGAGTTCAACGCGGAACTTTTGAAGGATCCTTCGGCCATCAATGTCGATAATTATCATGCCGGCTGGCTTTTCGACTTGACGACCGACGCCTTGACGAGCGACGCCGAAACGACGATGTCCTGCCAGGAATATTACGCCTTCCTCGATCAGAACTGGGAGAAAACGCAAAACTCTCTCAAGGGGCATATGTAATGAGTCGAGCCAAGTTAACGGTCGTCATCTCGCAGGCGCAGGGGAAGAATCCTGCGAAGCGGGCGCTCGAAGAATCCCTCGCCGCGGCCCTCATTATGGAGTCCGGGCTGGATGTTTCGATTGTTCCTTATCTGTACGATCTGCATCCCGACCACACGGGGCGGCTGTTTTTGGAGTCCATCCCCGGCGACATGGCCGTCCTGAGTTGGATGTATCCTCGCGCCGCGTTTTGGCTGCTCGATCGGGACAATATCAAGGGCCATTTCGGCGAGACGCGGCTTAAACCGCCCGTCGACGAGGACGATGGCGAAGCTCCGCCGCCGAAGGGGATCGGCGCCCTCGATGTGCCCGAGCGCCATATCTACTGCATCGATTTGCGGGATGCAAATAACCACGGTTCGTTCGTCGAAGAGGTTTTGCGGATCGCTGCGGAGTGCCGCGAACGCCGCGCCGCCCGGCAACCGGCCGCGCTTCCCGCGATGATCGAGTTGGGCATTCGCAAGGCGAGCGATCCGCCGCTCGAGACGCCGGTCTTCTCGCCCGAGCAATTGTTGCAAACGCCCGACCGCCGCTGGTATCCGGTGATCGATTACAGCCGCTGCACGAATTGCATGGAATGCATCGACTTCTGCCTCTTCGGCGTTTATGGCGTGGACACGCTCGACCGCATCATGGTCGACAATCAAGACAGTTGCAAAAAAGGCTGTCCTGCGTGCAGCCGCGTTTGTCCCGAACATGCCATCATTTTTCCTGAATTCAAAACCCCCGCGATCGCCGGAGCCGCGGTGGGAGCGATCGGCAGTTTGAAAATCGATCTCACCAAACTCTTCGGCGGCGGCGATGCGCTCGCCATCGCGGCTCTCGAACGCGATCGGGAACTCGTCGCCGATGGCCGCGGCGCCGTGGGTCTCACGGTCGGCATCCCCAAACGTCAGGCGGACAAAGCGCCGGTCGTCAAAGACGACCTCGACAGCCTGATGGATTCGCTGGACGCGTTGGATCTTTAGGTTGGGGAAGCCGCCCGATCGCCGCGAGCCAGGGTAAGCGAGCCGTTCGCCTCACGGGAGAAGTCGACATCGAAGCCGATCGCCTATGCCGTGCTTATGAGACTGCACGCGACGCCCTTCTCGCCGAAAGGACCTCCGACGGCCACTGGAACGGCGAGCTTTCGACCTCCGCCCTTTCGACCGCCACGGCCGTCGCCGCTCTCGCTCTGCTCCGCCGCGACCATCCCGCCGACCCGCGTTTCACCCCTCTCATCGACGGCGGCATCGCCTGGCTTCAGACCCATCAAAACCACGATGGCGGCTGGGGCGACACCGTTCTCAGCGTCAGCAACATTTCGACCAGCATGCTCGTGCGCGCCGCCATCCCGCTCGCCGGCGCGACCGTCCCGTGCGCCGCGGCTCTGACCCGTCTTGAGGTTTACCTTGAACGGCATTGCGGGAAGACCCCGACGCAGCGTGCCGAAGCGATTCGCCGTCGGTATGGCAAAGACCGCACCTTTGCCGTGCCGATTCTCGTGACCTGCGCGCTTGCGGATTTGGTCTCCTGGAACGAAGTCACTCCCCTGCCCTTCGAACTCGCCTGCTTTCCGCAACGTTGGTTTCGTTTTCTCGGCATCCCCGTGGTCAGCTATGCGTTGCCGGCCCTGATTGCGATTGGCCAGGCGATTCATCATTATCGCCCATCCTGGAATCCCCTCGTTCGCTTACTTCGGCGCGGCTGCATCGCCAAAAGTTTGCGTGTCCTTCAAGACATTCAACCCACCAGCGGCGGCTATCTCGAAGCGATCCCGCTCACCAGTTTCGTCACCCTGAGTCTGGCCAGCATCGGTCGCGGCCAGCATCCTGTCGCCCAGAAGGGGCTTGAGTTCATCGTCCAATCGGTGCGTCCTGACGGCAGCTGGCCCATCGACACGAACCTCGCGACCTGGGTGACCACGCTGGCCGTCAACGCCCTGGCGAACGCGGACGATCTCGATTCGCTCGACCGCCAGGAAGAATTGCAGACGTGGCTGGTCAACCAGCAGTTTCGCGTTCGGCATCCGTTCACC